>JAEYNS010000272.1 GCA_023412435.1 Actinomycetes bacterium
GCTCTTGGCGGTCTCGATCTCCAGCAGGATGTCGTTGACGGCGACGGTGTCGCCGACGGCGACCTTCCACGCCACGATCTCGGCCTCGAGCAGGCCCTCGCCGGGGTCCGGCAGCTTGAACTCGTACACCACTGTCTCCTCAGAACGCCAGCGACCGGTCGACGGCGTCGAGGACGCGGTCCAGGTCGGGCAGGTAGTCGGTCTCGGCCCGGTTCGGCGGGTAGGGCATGTCGTACCCGGTGACCCGAAGGACGGGGGCCTGCAGCGCGTAGAAGCACCGCTCCTGGATCCGGGCCGCGATCTCGGCGCCCATCCCCGCCGTCCCCATCGCCTCGTGGACCACCACCGCACGACCGGTTTTGGCCACCGACGTGAGGATCGTGTCGTCGTCCAGCGGCGAGATCGTCCGCAGGTCGATGACCTCCAGGTCCTTGCCCTCCTCGGCTGCCACGATCGCAGCCTCGACGCATGGCCGCACCATCCCGCCCCAGGCCAACAAGGTGAGGTCCCTGCCCTGCTTGACCACCCGGGCCTGGTGCAGCGGCATCGGCACGGCCCCGGTGTCGACCTCGCCCTTCTCGTGGTAGCGCCGCTTGGGTTCCATGAACACCACGGGATCGGGGGAGGTGATCGCCTGCTGGATCATCCAGTACGCGTCCGACGGGGTCGCGCAGGCAACCACCTTGAGGCCGGGGGTGTGCGCGAAGTAGGCCTCCGGCGACTCACTGTGGTGCTCGACGGCGCCGATCCCGCCGCCGTAGGGCAGACGGAGCACCATCGGCACGTTCATCCGTCCGTGCGAGCGGTGGTACTGCCGGGCGACCTGGGTCACCAGCTGGTTCATCGCCGGGAACACGAAGCCGTCGAACTGGATCTCGACCACCGGTCGGTAGCCCAGCAGGGCCATGCCGAGTGCCGTCCCCACGATCCCGGACTCGGCCAGCGGGGAGTCGATCACGCGGTCGCCGCCGAACTCGGCCTTGAGCCCTTCCGTCACCCGGAACACGCCACCGAGGTTGCCGATGTCCTCACCGGCCAGCAGCACCTTCGGGTCGGCCGCCAGGGCCCGACGCAGCCCTGCGTTGAGCGCCTTCACCATGGTCAGAGTCGTCATCACGCCTCCTCGAAGGACGCCCGGTAGGCGAGGTACTCGTCACGTTGCTGCTGCAGCGCGACCGGGGTCTCGGCGTACACCCTGTCCCACCACTGGGAGAGGTCCGGCTCGGGCAGCGTCACGCAGTCGTTGCGCCACTGCTCGGCGAGAGCGTCGGACTCGGCGGCGAGGTCGTCGAGCCACTGCTGGTCGATCGCGTCGCGGGCCAGCAGGTAGGTCTTCACCCGCTCGATCGGGTCGCGCGCCCGCCAGGTCTCCAGTTCCTCGGCGCGGCGGTACTTGGTGGGGTCGTCGGAGGTGGTGTGGGCACCCATCCGGTAGGTGAACGCCTCGATCAGCGCGGGGCCCTCTCCCCGCCGTGCCCGCTCCAGCGCCCACCTGGTGACCGCCTCGCACGCCAGCACGTCGTTGCCGTCCACCCGGATGCCGGGGAAGCCGAAGCCCGCCGCCCGCCGGTAGAGCGGGATCCGGGACTGCAGCGCTATCGGTTCCGAGATCGCCCACTGGTTGTTCTGGCAGAAGAAGACCACCGGGGCGCCGAACGAGGCGGCGAAGACGAAGGACTCGTTGACGTCGCCCTGGCTGGTGGCCCCGTCCCCGAAGTAGGTGATGACGGCGGCATTCTGCTCGGCATCCGGCCCCCCGACCAGTCCGTCGCGCTGCAGCGCCATCCCCATTCCCACCGAGAGCAGCAGGTGCCCGCCGATCACCCAGGAGTAGAGCTGGAAGTGCCGGCCACGGGCGTCGAGGTCGACCATGCCCGACCCGCGGAAGACGTTGAGCAGGGCCCGCATGTCCACCCCGCGCACCCAGGCCACGCCGTGTTCGCGGTAGGACGGCACCGTCTGGTCGCGGTCGGTGATCGCCCTGGCCGAGCCGACCTGCGCCGCCTCCTGCCCCAGCGACGGCGGCCAGAGCCCGAGTTCGCCCTTGCGCTGCAGCGCTGTCGCCTCGGCGTCGAAGCGGCGGGTGAGCACCATGTCGCGCAGGCTGGCCGTGATGTCGGCGTCGCTGCCGGGGTAGCTGAAGTCGGGGTGCTCGACCCGGTTCCCGTCCGGATCAAGCAATTGGACGAAGTCACCGCCTGATTCAGGCATGGGGCTCCTCGGGGGCTGGGGACCGGCGATCCCCGAAACCTACGGTTACGTAACCAAAGGTGTCAAGCCTTCAGGCGGCCACGTGGCCACGCGACCACCCCCCGCCGGGCGTCCGCCGGAACTAGGGTGTGGTCATGACCACCGTGCTCGAGTTCCGTGACCGCTACGGCGCTCTCGTCGTGGCGGCCTGCGAGTGGCGCGCGATGCAGGCAGATGCCGAGGTGCTGGCCGCACGGGTGTTCGACAGGCTCTCCGACCTCCCGGCCCCGCCCGACCTGCCGAAGACCTACCAGTTGATCGACAAGGTCGTGATGGACGCCTACCTCGAGGCCTCGGCGTCCCAGTCGATCCTGGACCGGCTGCGCGGCGAGAAGCCGGCCCTGCCCAACGCCCCTGTGGATGACGCCCTGCACGCCACGCTCAGGGACGCGGTGACCCGGCTCAGCGGCCGCGACCGCGAGGTGCTGCAGCTGTGCTACTGGGACGAACTCGCCGAGACCGAGGCCGCCGACGTGCTCGGCGTCGACCTCGTCCGGCTGCGGGAGCGTCGCGAGCATGCCCTCGACCGTTACCGGGGGATCCTGCGGCGCAGGGCGCCGTCGGCAGACCCGGCCGCTGCCTCGCAGCTGTTCCGCAGCGTGAAACCGGGCCGCCACACCCGCTGGGAGTGAGGCGGCGCGCCGATAGGGTGCAGCGGTGTCCAGTCCGGCCCAGCCCTCGGGGCGCCCCCTGGCGTCCTGGCTCGCCATCAGCCTGACGGTCGGCGCCCTGCTGGCGGCGGCCGCGGTGATCGGACGACCTGCCGCCGCCGCTGTCGACGGCGTTGCCGGCTGGCTGCCGCCGGACGGCCACCGCACCCGGCTGGCCGCTGCCGGCGCGATCGCCGCCACTGAGTGGTCGCGTCCCACCGCGTTCTCGCTCGCCCAGTCCGGCGCCCCCGAGTTCTGGGTCTGGGTCCAGATCACCGAGACGGGCTGGGACACCGCCACCTACCTGCGCGCGATGACCCACCGGCTCGACCAGGCCGGCGGCTCCCAGGGCCGCAGCGAGGCGCTGTGGGCACTGGACGACACCGGCGCCCGTCAGGTGCTCGACCTCACCGCGGACGGCGAGAGCATCGTCTTCGAACCCGGACGGCTCGACCTGCCGGCAGGCCTCAAGGCCGGCGACGCCTGGACCTCGCAGGGGGAACTCGCCCGCCGGATGCCCGGCGAGGAGTGGGCGGTCCACGCCTACCGCGCCGAGTACCGCGCCCTGGCCGCCGGCGACCCGGCGTTGGCGGGGAGAGGGTGCGTGGTCATCGTCCGCGAGTTCAGCTTCGCCGACCAGACGAGGCCCGGCGAGCAGACCTGGTGCCCGGGGACAGGCGTGGTGGCCGGCAGCGACGCTGACACCCGCTGGGCTCCGGGCGGTCCGGCGCCCGCACCCACCGTCGCGGACCCTGCGCCCTTCGACTGGTCGCGGGTCGACGACGTGGAGTTCACCACCAGCACCGTGAACCAGGTCGGCACCGGCGTGGCCCAGGTCTCGCCGGTGGTGGCCCCCGGGATCCAGCCGGACGGGCGCCTGGTGTTCACCAACCAGGTGCTGCCCGACGTCCTCACCCTCGACGTGACCAGCGACCCCGCGCCGGTCGCCTGGCACGCCCGCCCCGGCGCGACCCCGACCACCGGCGGGACGTTCGGCGGGCTGACCGTGGTCGCCACCGCCGCGCGCACCGTCGTCGGCTACGGCCCCGACGGCCAGTGGTTGTGGGAGGCGGCGCTGAGCGACATCACCCGGGTGCCGCCGGTACGGCTGGGCAGTTCCGTCGTCCTGGTCACCCTCGACGGCAGGGTGACGGCCCTCGACCTGGCCACCGGCGCACAGGCGTGGCACGCCGACCTGGCCGGCGAGATCCGCCGCCCCCCGGTCGTGGTCGGCGACCGGTTGATCGTCGGCGACCAGACCGGCGCGCTGACCTGCCTGGACGCCGCCGGCACCGAGCAGTGGGTGATCGACGCCGGGGTCGCGCTGAGCCTGGCAGCCTCTCCCGGCGCAGAGCCGGTGGTGGTGGTCGGCAGGGACGGATCGCCCGTTTTGCAGGCCTACCGGGTCTCGGACGGTGCTCGGGTCTGGCGCGTCCGCCACTACGACGATGCCCGCGACATCGTCGCCGTGGCCGACAGGTTCGTCCTGCGCGACGGCGACCGCACGACCGCGCTCGACGCAGCCACCGGCGCGACGGCGTGGACCTGGACGGGGGCACGGACCTGGGCCGCCGCCGGTGGCGGCGAGCGCGTCCTGCTGCTGACCGACACCGACCTTGTGCTGCTGGACGCCGACGGCCGGCAGCTGCGCAGCTGGCCGCACCGTCTCGGCGACATCACCCAGTCGGCCAGCTTCCTGGCCGCGGGCGAGGGCGCCGTGGTGGCCTACGGGCCGGTCGCCGTGACGGTGGGGAGGCTGCCATGAGGCGTACCTGGCTGGAGATCCTCGCCGCGCTGCGCGACGTGTGGACCATTACCTTCGTCGAGCCGGTCCGTGAGGGCAGGCCACGGCCGCGGAGCTGGCCGGACGGACTCGCCCCGATCGGCGCGGCGACGCTGGTGCTCTACGTCCTGCTGACCGCGGCGGCCACGTTCGCCGTACCGCTGCGGCAGAGCGGCACCCTCACCGCCTCTCCCGCCTCGGAGCACACCCTGCCCACGATCGCCGTCCCCGTGCTGCTGGTCGGGGTGGTGGTGTCCTTCGCGCTGGCGCACACCGCCGCGCTGCACACCTCGTGGTGGCTGCGGCTGGCGCTGTTCGTGGTCGGGGCCAGCGCGACGGTCTTCTTCGTCGCCCCCGCCTTCAACGACCCGCTGCTGATCGTCGGCTCGCTGGGCGCCTACCTGGCGCTGCTGGTCTTCACCCTGGTCAGGGCGCGCCGCAACCACGCCTGGTGGGAGTTCCTCGTGGTGTGCGTGCTGGTCGCCGTCGCGATGCTCTCGCCCTGGCTGGGCGGCGGCTACCAGATGCTGGCCGCCGACCTGCGTCCGGTCTCCATCGTCGGCACGCTCACCAGCCTGCAGGTGCTGGCCGTGCCCGCCATCATCGTGGCGGGCGCCGCGCCGGCGCAGATCGTCGTCACGGCGGCGGAGGCGGCCAGCAC
>JAEYNS010000033.1 GCA_023412435.1 Actinomycetes bacterium
CGCCAGCGCTCCGCCGAGCGGCGCCATCCGGGTGTACACCGCCCCGATCAAGGCCTCCCGTCCGACGGTCTCCGGGTCGCCGGCGGTGGGCAGGGTGCTGACCGCCCGCCACCCCTGGAGTCCGTCCGGCCTGGCCTACACCTACCAGTGGTACGCCTCGGGCGTGGCGATCTCCGACGCGACGGCGGCGACCTATCAGCTGACCCCGGCCGAGCGCGGCAAGAAGATCAGCGTGCGGGTCACCGGCACCAACCGCCGGGGCGCCACCGCCACCCAGACCAGCAAGCAGACCAAGGCGGTTGGGTACGGCACCTTCGCCACCACGGCGCCGACCCTCACCGGCGGGACGCCGCGGGTGGGACAGCCGGTCGGCGTCGACCCGGGCGCATGGGCGCCGGCGGCGAGCTTCAGCTACGCGTGGTACCGGGTGAACGCCAAGGGCAAGGCGACGGCTATCAAGGGGGCGACCTCGGACGCCTACACCCCGCCCGCCGCCGACCGGGGTTACCGGCTCCAGGTGAAGGTCACCGGACGCACACCCGGCTACACGGCGGCCTCCCGCTCCTCGGCCAGGACCGCGAAGGTGGCCACCGGCGTACTGGTGGCACCCGCGCCGCTGCTGCCCAAGGATGCGCCGGTGGTGGGGGTGGAGTATGCGCCCTTCTACGACCCGTGGGGACCGGGCACCGTCTCGTTGAGCTACGCCTGGTACCGGCTGGACGGCGGCACCGCGACCGCGCTCGCCGGTGCCACCGGGCCGACCTACACCCCGGTCGCAGCGGACGAGGGCAAGGCGCTGCGGCTCACGGTCAAGGGGACGCGGACCGGCTTCACGACGGCGTCGGTCTCGGTCGAGACCCCGGTCGTCGAGGCTTCGCCGTGACCTGAGGCACCTGCGCGGGTTCGCCCGTCGCCGGCACTGACGGGCATCGCCACCCCCGGCACCGGTGACCGCCGGTTGCCGCCGGGCGGGTTAGCATGCCCCGGTGCCGTGCCGATGAGGGGGTCACCCGTGCTGTGGATGGCGGTGGTGCCGGCGTGCCTGCTGGCAGGGGTCGCCGGTTGGCGGATGCCGCTGCGGACCCGCGTCCGGGCGCTTGTGATCGGGGTGCTCGGGCTCGTTCTCGTGTCAGGCATCGTTGCCGCGGTGCTCGACCCCGAGGACTCGGGGCTCGCCGGCGCCGTCGTGCTGGGGGTCGCGATCGCGGTGAACGCCGGTCTGCTGCTGTGGGCGGCGTCCGGCTGGCGCTCGGACCGGGTCGAGGTCGAGCGGCTGCGCGGGATCGCCCGCCGCAACGCCGACCAGGTGTCGATCCTCAGCCATGAGATCCGAACCCCGCTCACCCTGATGCGCGGTTCGGCCGACCTGCTGGTCGAGGGCACCCCTGGCCCGCTGACGCCGCGACAGCGGTCCTACCTGGAGACGATCCAGCGCAACTGCGAGGCGGTGATCTCGCTCGCCGAGGACCTGCTCACCCAGGCGAGGATCGACGCGGGCATGTTCGAGTTGCATCCGATGGTGGTGCGGCTGCGTCCGCTGGCCCAGTCCGTGATCCGGGAGCTGCGCGGACTGCACACGATCCCGATCGCGCTGGACTCCCCGGGCGCCCCGCCGCAGGTCTGGGCCGACCCCTCGCTGGTGCGGCAGGTGCTGATCAACCTCGTCAACAACGCCATCGCCCACTCCAGCGGTGCCTCGCTGGTGACGATCCGGATCGTCACCCGGGACACGAACGTGCTGATCTCGGTCTCCGACGACGGCGAGGGGATCGACGACGACCAGCGCCGCCGGCTGTTCGAGCGGTTCGCCTCGGGCCGCCCGCTGCGGGACGGGACCGGCCTCGGCCTCGTGATCACCCGCCAGATCGTCCAGATGCACGGCGGCAAGCTCCTGGTGGATTCGGTGTCCGGCAGCGGAACCACCATGATGGTGAGCCTCCCGAGCCGCTCCGACCCCTGGCAGCCCGGGACCGACGAGGAGTAGCCATGGCTGACAAGGGCACCGTGCTGGTGGTCGACGACGAAGTCCAGATGCTCGATATCATCAGCTTCGCGCTGGAGACCCAGGGCTTCGCCACTGTCTGCGAGCGGGACGCCGAACGGGGCTGGGCGAGCTTCCAGCAGCACAGGTTCGCGCTGGCGGTGCTGGACGTCATGCTGCCCCGCAGCTCGGGCATCGACCTGTGCCGCCGGATCAGGGCGGCCGGCAACCTGCCGATCATCCTGCTGACCGCGCGCGGGGAGACCAAGGACCGGATAGCAGGACTCGAGGCCGGCGCCGACGACTACGTCACCAAGCCCTTCCACCCCCGCGAACTGGCGTTGCGCGCGGAGGCCGTGGTGCGCCGCAGCGGCTCACGCGACGACGACCTGCAGCTGGGTGACCTGCGGTTCGTCGGCGAGGAGGTGCTGGTCGGGGACCGGGTGGTCCGACTGCCCAGCACCGAGCTGCGGATCCTGCGGGCGCTCGCCGCCCAGCAGGGGCACACCGTGACCTCGGCCGACCTGACCCTGCAGGGGTGGCGGGTGCTGGAGGGGCCCGGCACGAGGGAGATGCTCAAGACGGCGGTCTACCGACTCCGGATGCACCTGCGCGACGCCGGGTCGCACTACACGGTGACCGCCGTCCGCGGCATCGGGTACGCACTGTCGCCGCGCGATCCTCGGTAACCAGGCTGTGACCGAGTGTGACCTGGCCACGGGGTTCGGTGTCGCCGGCGGCCCTAGCGTGAAGCTGCGTCGCACGACGTGCCTCGAGGGAACCAAGGAAGGACTCCCATGAAACGCAATGTCGCGATGGCAGCTGCGGCGATCACCGCCTCTGCTCTCGTCCTCGGCGGCTGTGCCGTCGACACCGCCACCCCCCAGGCCAACTCCAGCGGCCCTCTCACCATCGCCTGCGGCGCGATGGAGGACTGGTGCCAGGCGATGACCAAGAAGTTCACCGAAGAGACCGGCATCGAGACCAACTTCGTCCGGCTCTCGTCCGGCGAGACCGTCGCCCGGCTCGAAGCCGCCAAGGCCAACCCCGAGTTCGGTGTCTGGCACGGCGGGCCCGCCGACGGCTACGGTGCCGCCGCC
>JAEYNS010000296.1 GCA_023412435.1 Actinomycetes bacterium
CGTTCTACGCCTCGGTCTACGGCCTGTCGCCCGCCGCGTTCGCCGAGCGCCGCGAGTACATAGTGGCGATGGCCGGGCTGCAGGGACGCGAGGACGAGCTCACCCGCAACCTCTCGGTCGGCTGGCGGCAGCGGCTGGCGCTGGGCACGGCGACCATCCACTCCCCCGAACTGCTCTTCCTCGACGAGCCGACGTCCGGGGTCGACCCGGTGGCGCGGCGCCAGTTCTGGGACCTGCTGTACGAGCTGGCCGCGTCCGGGGTGACGCTGTTCGTCACCACCCACTACATGGACGAGGCCACGCACTGCCATCGGCTGGCCTTCATCCATTCGGGTCGGCTGATGGCGCTGGGATCCCCCACCGAACTGCGCTCGGCGCACGGGCCGGGCGCGACGCTGGAGGACGTCTTCATCGCCCTGGAGCGTCAGGCCCGCCCAGCCCAGGGCTGAGCCCGCGAGAGCCCACCTTCCGGCAGCGACCGGCGACCGCGCGGCGGTTCTGGGCCCCTCGCGCGGCGGCTCCCGCCGGAGGGGCGACGGCGGGGGGGTTCTGGGGTGCGAGCGACGCCCGAGAACCACCCGGCGGTCGCCCGCCGCGGGACCGGACGCCGCCACCGTGCTCATAACGACCCTGCGGTCGCCCGTGGCAGAGTCGTTCCTCCACAACCGCCCGCACTCCCCGCCGGTTATCCACAGCGGTCCGGCGCGGGTCTCGACACGGCGGTCCGCCGCGGCCACCGTTGGCCGGTGAAGACGCCCCGCCCCTGGGCCCTCCCGCAGCGCCCCACCCGGCTCGACCAACTGCTGGCCCCCGGCGTCACCCGCGCGATGGTACGAACGCGGATCGGCGACGGCGGGCTGCTGCGGTTGCGGCCCGGCGTGTACCTCGCCGCTGCGGCGTGGCCGTCCGACCCCGCGGGGCAGCACCTCGCCCGCGCGGAGGGAGCGGCGCTGGTCCAGCCGGGTGCGGTGCTCAGCCACGCGAGCGCTGCGGTGGCCTGGGGTCTGCCCTCCCCCGGGTTTCGGGACTGGCATGACGGTCCGGTCGAGTTGAGCATCGACAGCAGTGGCGGCCGAAGGTCCGGTGACCAGGTGGTCGTGCACAGGGTGAGCCTGCCGCCGCACCACGTAACGAGCGACCCGGAAGGCCGGCTGGTGACCTCGGTGGCGCGCACCGCCGCGGATCTGACCGCCATGCTGCCGCTCCCGGGTTCCCTGGTCGTGCTCGACGCCGCGCTTCGGCTGCTGGTCACGGCCATGGTGCCGACGCCGCGGCGGCGGGACTTCGCCGATCCACGGTTGGCCGGCGCGGCACGCGAGCAGGTTCGGGAGGCGTGGCATCCCCGGAACGCTCGCGCCCTCGGTTCCCTCGCCCTCGCGGATCCCGTCAGGGAGACGGCCATCGAATCCTTGAGCCTTGGCCACTTCCACCTCGCGGGACTGCCGGCCCCGCGGTGCCAACCCGCGATCCAGACGCCGGTGGGCACCCTCTACCCCGACTTCTACTGGCAGCACTCCGGTCTGATCGGCGAGGCCGACGGCGCGGTGAAGTACGCCGACCGGGCGGCCATCCTCCGCGAGAAGGAGCGCGAGCAGGTGCTGCGGGACCTGGGCTTCCGGATCGTGCGGTGGCTTGGCAGAGAGATCCTGAGCGACCCCGAGGTGGTCGTCGACCGCGTCGCCCGGGCGCTCGCGTTGTGAGAGTCGGCTTGGTCGTCGGTGGGTCGGCTGGCGCCCGCGGTGACCGGCTTGACGTCCTGGGGCCGGCGCAGGATCATCCTTTTAGAACACCTGTTCGATACAGAGAGGCTGGTGCGGTGCCGGTCGTGATGCACGTCGACATGGACTCGTTCTATGCCGCGGTGGAGATCCGCAGGGAACCCGCGCTGGCGACGATCCCGATGTGGGTCGGCGGCGACGGACGCGGCGTCGTGCTGTCGGCCAACCGGCTCGCCAAGCAGTGGGGGGTCGAGGGCGGGATGCCGTCCTCGCGGGCCAAGCGGCTGTGCCCGACCGGCATCGGGATCCGTCCGAACTTCGACGACTACCTCGAGGCGTCCCGGGCGGTGATGGACATCTTCCGGACGGTGGTCGCGATCGTGGAGGTCGCCTCGATCGACGAGGCCTATCTCGACGTTTCCGGCGCGCTGCGGATGTGGGGGTCGGCCGAGGCTATCGGCCAACGGATCCGCCGGTTGGTGCGCGAGCAGGAGGGGCTGCCGTGCTCGGTGGGCATCGGGCCGAACCGGCTGATCGCGAAGATGGCCTCGCGCGCCGCCAAGCCGGACGGCCTGTACGAGGTGCTGCCCGACCAGATCGTCGACTTCCTGCACCCGCTGCCGGTCGGACGCCTGTACGGCGTCGGCGCCAGCACCACCGCCGCTCTGCAGCGCCGCGGCATCATGACCGTCGCCGACCTGGCCGGCACCCCGCTCGACGTGCTGCAGCGCGCCTTCGGACCCCACCAGGGCCGGGCGCTCTCCCACCTCGCCTGGGGACGGGCGTCCAGCCACGTCAGCATCCAGCACGCCGCGGCGGTCGGCGTCGGGAACCAGGAGACCTTCTACTCCGACACCGATGACCCCGCGGTGGTGAAGGCGGAGATCCTGCGGGTGGCGACCTCGGTCGCCCGGCGGCTGCGCAAGGCGGGCCTGATGGGACGGACGGTCACCCTGGGGGTCAGGTTCTCCGACTTCAAGACGATCTCCGGCTCGCTCACGCTACCGAGCCCGATCGACACCGCGCACGAGCTCTACGCCGCCGCCCTCACGCTGTACGAGAAGCCACGGATGCACGCCAGGCCGGTGCGTCGGGTGGGGCTGCGGATGGCGGGGCTGGTGCCGGCGGACGAAGCCCAGTTGCAGCCCGTCCTGGGGGAGCCCGAGGTCGGGTGGCGCCAGGCTGAGCAGGCCGCCGACCGGCTCAACAAGCGGTTCGGACGAAACTCGGTGCAGCGTGCGGTACTGACAGGGCTGGCCGAGCATCGCCACCCCATCCCGCCCGGGCCGGCGGCGTTGTCGAGCC
>JAEYNS010000342.1 GCA_023412435.1 Actinomycetes bacterium
CCCGGGGAACCGTCCCCGTAAGCCGGGGAACCGTCCCCGTGACCCGGGGAACCGTCCCCGTGACCCGAGGAACCGTCCCCGTGACCCGAGGAACCGTCCCCGTGACCCGGGGAACCGTCCCCGTGACCCGGGGAACCGTCCCCGTGACCCGAGGAACCGTCCCCGTGACCCGGGGAACCGTCCCCGCTACTGGTGGACGACGATCTCCACCCGCTGGAACTCCTTGACCTCGGTGTAGCCGGTCGTGGCCATCGCCCGGCGGAGCGCGCCGACCAGGTTCATGGTGCCGTCGGGGGTGTGGGACGGGCCGAGCAGGATCTCCTCGAGGGAACCGATCGCCCCGAACTTCACTCGCTCGCCGCGGGGCAGCGTGGCGTGCCAGGCCTCGGGGCCCCAGTGGTAACCCTTGCCGGGTGCCTCGTACGCGCGGGCCAGCGGGGTGCCGACCATCACGGCGTCCGCACCGCAGGCGATGGCCTTGGTGATGTCGCCGGACCGTCCCAGCGCACCGTCGGCGATCACGTGGACGTAACGGCCGCCCGACTCGTCGAGGTAGTCGCGCCGGGCCTCGGCGACATCCGACAGCGCGGACGCCATCGGCACCTCGACACCGAGCACGTTGCGGGTGCGCTTGGTGGCCCCGCCGCCGAAGCCGACCAGCACGCCGGCCGCGCCGGTGCGCATCAGGTGGAGTGCCGACTGGTAGGTGGCGCAGCCGCCGACGATCACCGGCACGTCCAGCTCGTAGATGAACTTCTTCAGGTTGAGCGGTTCGTCGACCTTCGAGACGTGCTCGGCCGAGACCGTGGTGCCGCGGATCACGAAGAAGTCCAGCGCGGCCTTCTCGACCACGGACGCGAACTGGACGCACGTCTGCGGCGACAGGGAACCCGCCACCGGCACCCCCGCCGCCCTGATCTCGGCGATCCGCTCGGTGATCAGCTCGCCCTTGATCGGCTCGGAGTACACCTCCTGCATCCTGCGGGTCGCGGTCACCTGATCCTCGATGCCGGCGAGCTCCTCGAGCAGGGGCAGCGGGTCGGCGTACCGCGTCCACAGCCCGCCGAGGTTGAGCACGCCCAGCCCGCCCAGCCTGCCGAAGGCGATGGCGGTCGCCGGCGACATCACCGAGTCCACCGGTGCGGCGACGATCGGGAAGTCGAAGGTCAGCGCGTCGATCCGCCAGGCGAGGTTGACCTCCTCGATCCCGCGGGTGCGACGGTTGGGGACGATGGCGATGTCGTCGAACCCGTAGACGGGCACGGCGCGCTTGGAGCGCCCGATGTCGATCATGTTGCCTCTGGCTTCCTTGCTCAGGACTTGGTGGAGTAGTTCGGCGCCTCGATGGTCATCTGGATGTCGTGCGGGTGCGACTCGCGCAGCCCCGCCGCGGTGATCCGGACGAAGCGCCCCCGCTGGTGGAGTTCGGGGATGGTCGCGGCACCGGTGTAGAACATCGACTGCCGCAGCCCGCCGACCAGCTGGTAGGCGACTGCCGACAGCGGTCCGCGGAACGGCACCTGCCCCTCGATCCCCTCCGGCACCAGCTTGTCGTCGGCGTCGATGTCGCCCTGGAAGTAGCGGTCCCTGGAGTAGGACGCCTTCCGGCCCCGCTTGGCCATCGCGCCCAGCGACCCCATCCCGCGGTAGGACTTGAACTGCTTGCCGTTGATGAAGACCAGCTCGCCGGGGCTCTCCTCACAGCCGGCCAGCAGGGAGCCCAGCATGACGGCGTCGGCGCCGGCGACCAGCGCCTTGGCGATGTCGCCTGAGTACTGCAGCCCGCCGTCGCCGATCACGGGGACCCCGGCCGGGCGGCAGGCCTGGGCGGCGTCGTGGATCGCGGTGACCTGGGGGACGCCGACCCCTGCCACGACGCGGGTGGTGCAGATCGAGCCGGGCCCGACGCCGACCTTGACACCGTCCGCCCCCGCCTCGACCAGGGCCCGTGCCCCCTCGTAGGTGGCGATGTTGCCGCCGATCACGTCCACCTCGCGGGCGTGCGGCTCGGCCTTCAGCCTGGCGATCATCTCCAGCACACCGCGGGAGTGGCCGTGCGCGGTGTCAACCACGAGCACGTCGACTCCGGCGTCGATCAGGCCCATCGCCCGATCCCAGGCGTCGCCGAAGAAGCCGATCGCGGCGCCGACCCGCAGCCTGCCCTGGGGGTCCTTCGAGGCCAGCGGGTAGCGGTCGGACTTCACGAAGTCCTTCAGGGTGATCAGGCCCCGCAGCCGGTTGGTCGAATCCACCAGCGGGAGCTTCTCGATCTTGTGCTCGGCCAGCAGCTGGAGGGCGCGGTCGGGCTCGATCCCCGGCCAGCCGGTGACCAGCGGCATCGCGGTCATCACGTCGCGCACCAGCCGCTCCGGGTCCTCCTCGAAGCGCATGTCCCGGTTGGTGACGATGCCCAGCAGCTGGCGGGCCTCGTCCACCACGGGGATCCCGGAGATCCGGAACTGGGCGCACAGCTCGTCGGCTTCGCGGATGGTGGCGTCCGGGCCGATGGTGATCGGCTGGTCGACCATGCCCGCCTCGGAGCGCTTCACCAGGTCGACCTGGCGGGCCTGCTCGTCGGGGGACATGTTGCGGTGCAGGATGCCGATGCCGCCCTCGCGTGCCATTGAGATCGCCATTCGCGACTCGGTGACCGTGTCCATCGCCGAGCTCAGCAGCGGGAGTCGCACCTCGACGCGCTTGGAGATCCGGGTTGTGGTGTCCACCCCCGAGGGGATCACGTCGCTCTCGTTCGGCAGCAGCAGGACGTCGTCGAAGGTCAGTCCGAGGGTGGCGAACGGGCCTGGGACGCCGGCCGGGGTGAGCTCGGAGGGTTCGGGCACAGGGCTCCCAATCTGTAGGCGTCGGCAGGCGCCCAGTCTACGTCACCGGGACTTGGCGGCCCGCATTGCCGAGAAGGCCCGATTCAGGTCCGGATGGGCGAAGGTGAAGCCGTCCTCGAGCAGTCGCGCCGGGCGGGCACGGGTGCTGGTGAGCAGCAACTCCTCGACGAACTGGCGTCCGAACAGCAGCCGGACGCCGATCAGCGGCAGCGGCACGAGGGTGGGCCGGTTCAGCAGCTGCCCGAAGGCACGGGTGAGGGCGGCGTTCGTGACAGGCGTGGGCGAGGACAGGTTCACCGGGCCGGTGAGTTCGCTGGTGAGCAGCCAGGTCACGGCGCGCAGGTAGTCGTCGAGGCTGATCCAGGAGACGAACTGGCGGCCGCTCCCGATCCGGCCACCGAGGCCGGCCGCGAACAGCGGGCGCTGCCGGCCCAGGATGCCGCCGCTCGGGGTGAGCACCTGGCCGGTCCGCAGCATGGCGGTCGGCACCGCGGCGTGCCCGGCGGCTGTCTCCCAGTCATGGCACAGCTGGGCGAGGAAGCCACGGCCCTGAGGACTTGCCTCGTCGACCACGTCGACGCCGGTGTCGCCGTAATACCCGATCCCCGAGGCGTTCAGGAAGCGTTGGCAGCGGCCGTCGGGGTCGAGGCTGGTGACGATGGTGAGGGTGCTGGCGGTCCGTGAGCGGGTGAGTTCGGCCTTGCGCTCCCTCGTCCACCGGCCCCCGGCCAGCGGCGCCCCGGCGAGGTTGACCACGGCGTCGACGTCGTCCAGCCGCGGGGCGGCGATCCGGCCGGCGTCGGGATCCCAGTGCCGCTTGTCGGACGCGGTCGGCTTGCCGCGCACCAGCCTGACCACCTCGTGGCCCTGGCCGCGGAGATGCCGCGTGAGCGCTGTTCCCAGCAGCCCCGAGCTTCCGCCGATCGCTACCCGCATGGGCCGATCCTGCCACGTCCAGCCAAGCCGGAGGGCGCAGCCCGCTGCCCGTCCACCACGTGGCCACCCGGCATCCCCGGTGGCGTCGCGCGCCGGCCGCACCGGCCTCGACGTGACCCCCGGCAGGGGCGAGACTGGGGTATGGATGCGGAACAGAGCCAGGCGGTGAGCACGCTGCCAACGCCGGGGCCCGACCCCAGCGTCCTGGCGGCCGCCGAGGTGGCGGCGAGCCTCGACACCGACCCCGACGTCGGTCTGAGCCGCTCCGAGGCCGCCCGCCGGCTGGCGGCGGACGGCCCCAACGAGTTGCGCGGCACCCCACCGGTACCGGCCTGGCGCCGCTTCCTTCGCCAGTTCCAGGACCCGCTGATCTACCTGCTCTTCGTCGCGATCGCGATCGCGACGGTGGCGTGGCTGCTGGAGGGGGCGGCCGGGGTACCGGTGGATGCGGTGGTGATCGCCGCGATCGTGGTGCTGAACGCGGTGGTCGGATTCGTCCAGGAGAACCGGGCCTCGGACGCGGTCGCGGCGCTGGCCGAACTGACGGCGGCCACCTCGACGGTGCTGCGCGGCGGCGAACTGGTGTCCGTCCCGTCGTCGGAGCTGGTCCGCGGCGACATCCTCGTCCTGGCTGAGGGCGATTCGGTCGGCGCCGACGGCCGGCTGCTGCGGGCCACCGCGCTGCGCGTCCAGGAGGCCTCGCTGACCGGTGAGTCGGAGGCAACGGTGAAGGACGCAGCCACCCTCTCCACCCCCGCCGAGCTGGGGGACCGGCGCAACATGGTGTTCAAGGGCACGGCGGTGGCGCAGGGGACGGGGCGGGCCGTGGTCACCGCCACCGGCATGGCGACCCAGATGGGCGAGATCGCCGACCTGCTGGACCGGACCGAGGAGGAGGAGAGTCCGCTCACCGTCCAGATCGGACAGGTCTCCCGCCTGCTCGGCATCGTCGTGATCGTGATCGCCGTCGTGGTGATGACGGCCCTCGCGCTGCTCAACGGGGTGTCCGGGGCCGAGGACGCGATCGCCATCCTGCTGCTCGGCGTCTCGCTGGCGGTGGCGGCAGTCCCCGAGGGGTTGCCCGCGATCCTGACGATCGTCCTCGCCCTCGGGGTGCAGCGGCTGGCGCGGCGCAATGCGGTGGTCAAGGAGCTCCACGCCGTCGAGACCCTCGGCTCGGCGTCGGTGATCTGCTCGGACAAGACCGGCACCCTCACCAAGAACGAGATGACCATCGAACGGATCCGGACCGCGTCGGGCAGCGCGGAGGTGACCGGTGTCGGCTACCGTCCCGACGGCGAGGTGCAACCGTCGCAAGCCGCCGACCAGACGGCGCTGCGCACCGAGGTCGTGATGCTGCTCACCGTCGGGTCCCTGGCCAACGACGCCCAGCTCTCCCAGCGGGACGACGGCTGGCAGATCCAGGGTGACCCGACCGAGGCCGCCTTCCTGGTCGCCGCCCGCAAGCTGGAGGGGGTCGACGAGCGCGCCGGCCGCTACCGCCGCGCCGGCGAGGTGCCGTTCACCTCCGAGCGCAAGTTGATGTCGACCCTCGACGTCCGCGACGACGGCCGGAGGGTGCTGATGGTGAAGGGCGCCCCCGACGTCCTGCTCGAGCGCTGCACCCACCACCAGGTCGGCAGCGAGGTGGTGATCCTGAGCGGGGAGGCCCGCGGGCGGGCGCTGGCCGATGTCGAGGCGCTGTCGTCGGCCGCCTTCCGGACCCTCGGGGTCGCATACCGGCTGGTGGGGGAGGACCCGCCGGCCGAGCTGGACGAGTCGGTGGAGCAGGACCTGGTCTACCTGGGGGTGGTGGGCATCATCGATCCACCCCGCGACGAGGCGCGCAGCGCGGTCGCCGACGCCCGCCGGGCCGGGATCCGCACCGTGATGATCACCGGCGACCACCCGATGACCGCGGCACGGATCGCTGCCGACCTGGGGATGGCCCAGCCGGGGGAGGAAGCGGTCACCGGCGCCCGGCTGTCCGCCACCAGCGACGAGGACCTGGTCGAACTCGCGGAGTCCACCCG
>JAEYNS010000363.1 GCA_023412435.1 Actinomycetes bacterium
GGTTCCCGATCAGGTCGGCCGCCGCCTCAGGGTCGAGGCCCGCGGTCGGCTCGTCGAGGAACAGCAACTCCGGCTCGTGCAGGATGGCGCGACCCACGGCGAGCTTCTGACGCATCCCCTTGCTGAACTCGCCGACCAGGGAGTCGGCGCGATGACTCAGCCCCATGGTCTCCAGCACGGCGTCGATCCGTCGCCCCAGCACAGGCTGCCGCAGGCCGTACAGGGCACCCCAGGCGCGCAGGTTCTCCCGCGCGCTGAGCGTCTCGTAGAGGTTCGTGTCGGTCTGGACGCCGATCCGGCTGCGCAGGGCGTCGGCGTTGCCGGCGTGGACTGTCTCATCGAAGAGGGTGACGGCGCCCGCGTCCGGGGTGAGCAGCCCGGTCAGCAGGCGGACGGTGGTGGTCTTCCCGGCGCCGTTGGGGCCGAGCAGCCCGAAGGCCTGCCCGCGTCCCACCCGGAACGAGAGGTCGGAGACGACCAGCCGGTCGTCGAACCGCTTGGTGAGGCCCGCCGCGGACACCGCGGTCTCGTAGGGCTTCGAAGGCACGCTGGCTTGCATGGCATATATCCTTGCATAACAAGGTAGCAACGGCAAGGCAGGGCCGCCGTGAAGACCTGCTACCTGCCGAACGTCAGTCGAGCCGGTCCAGCAGGGGCGCCAGGGCGGCCAGAAGACGGTCGAGCCCTGCGGCGTCGGTGGGCGACTCCAGCTCGGCGATCTCGACTCCCACCACCTCGCTCACAGCCAGCGCGGCGCAGGCCTGGTGGAGGTCGGCCAGGCTCAGACCGCCGGGGATCGTGTGCCCGGTAGAGACGACCCCCGCCTCGAGGACGTCGCAGTCGAGGTGCACGTAGACCGGACGCCGCCCGACCGCCGCGTCGAGGTCGGCGACCAGCCGCGGTCCGTAGGGCACCGTCGCCACCGCCGTGGTGTCGAGCAACTCCTGTTCCGGCGGGTCGATGGCCCGCGTCCCCACCAGGACAGTGTTCGCGGGGTCGAGGCCCGCGCCAAGACCGGACTCCCAGAATCCGAGCGGACCGGCCAGAGCCATGCCGCCGAGAAAGCCGCTCGCGCTCGTGGACGGGGTGTTGAGGTCGGGGTGCGCGTCGAACCACACCACGACGGCGTCCGGTCGGTGCCTGGCGACGACCGGCACGGTGGCGATCGCGGCGGCGCAGCGGCCCAGCGCCGTAGCCGGCCGTCCACCGTCGGTCAGGATCGTGCGGTACGCCTCCGCGAGCGCCCGCAACTCGGGGGTGGCCGACGCCAACTCGGTCGCCCAGCCCGCCGCCAGCGGCGGTCGCGGTAGCCCCACCTCGGCCACCTCAGTTCCGAACCGGTCGGCCAGGGACGCCGCCAGTCGGGCCGAGGCGGCATAGGCGCGATCGGTGGTATCCCCGGCGCGGCCCGCGAAGCGGACGACGGTGGGGGAGGCAGGCAGGGGCACGGGCGTCATTCTGCCGGTTCGTCCCGGCTGCCGGATCTAGGCTGAACCCATGGCTCGGATCGTGGTGACGGGAAGCAGCGGCAAGCTGGGACGCGCGGTGGTCGAGGATCTCGCCGCCCACGGCTACGACCTGGTGACGGTCGACCAGGCCCCGCCGCCGCCCGGGCAGCCGGGCAGCTTCACCAGGGCCGACCTCACCGACCTCGGCCAGGTGGTCGAGTTGCTCACCGGCATCGACGACCGCTACGACGGGGTGGACGCGGTGGTCCACCTGGCCGCGATCCCCGCGCCCGGCCTGCGTCCCAACGGCGCCACCTTCCACAACAACGTGCCCGCCACGTTCAACATCCTCCAGGCCGCGAAGCTCGCCGGCCTGACCAAGGTGGTGTGGGCGTCCAGCGAGACCGTGCTCGGGCTGCCCTTCGACGTCCCGCCGCCGTACGCCCCGCTCGACGAGGAGTACCCGGTGCTGCCGAACTCGACCTACTCCCTCGGCAAGGCAGTCGAGGAGGAGATGGCGCGCCACTTCGCACGCTGGAACCCCGAGCTGTCGATCATCGGGCTGCGGTTCTCCAACGTGATGGCGCCCGAGGACTACGCCGCCTTCCCGGGTTGGCAGGACGATCCGTCGCGGCGCCGCTGGAATCTGTGGGGCTACATCGACGCCCGCGACGGCGCCCAGGCCGTCCGCCGCTCGCTGGAGACCCAACTGCCCGGCTTCAACGCCTTCGTGATCGCGAACGCCGACACCGTGATGACCCGCCCCAGTGCGGACCTGATGGCCGAGGTCTTCCCCGAGGTACCGCTGCGTCGCCCGCTGGTCGGCACCGAGACCCTGCTCGGCATCGAGAAGGCCAGGCGCTTGCTCGGCTACGAACCGCTTTACAGCTGGCGCAGCGAGGTGGAGTCGCCTGCCCGGCCGTAGACGAGGAACGCCCCCGCCCGAACCGGACGGGGGCGTTTAGCTGTTACGGGTCAGGCCTGCTTCGGCGCGGTCATCGCCGCGACGTCGAGGGCCTTGGCCAGCTGCTCCTCGGTGACCTCGCCGCGCTCCACGTACCCGAGGTCACGGACGGCGTCCGCGACGGTCAGGTTCTTCTTCA
>JAEYNS010000032.1 GCA_023412435.1 Actinomycetes bacterium
GGCGATGGCAGCCACGCCCTCGCCACGCCCGGTCAGGCCGAGACCGTCGGCGGTGGTGCCTGCCACGCTGACCGGCGCCCCGGCCGCCGCCGACAAGACGGCCTCCGCCTCGGTGCGGCGGTCCGCCAACCGGGGACGGTTCCCGATCACCTGGATCGCGATGTTGACCACGCTGAATCCTGCCGCGCCCAGCCTCCGGACGGTCTCGGTCAGGAAGGCGACCCCGGCCGCACCGGCCCATGCCGGGTCGCTGGTGCCGAAGTTGCTGCCGATGTCGCCGAGCCCTGACGCCGACAGCAGGGCGTCGACGGCGGCGTGGCAGGCGACGTCACCGTCGGAGTGACCGGCCAGGCCCTGTGGCTCGTCCGGGAAGTCCAGGCCGGCCAGCCGGCACGCGACACCGTCCTGCAGGGCGTGGACATCGACGCCGATGCCCACCCGCAGGCCGGTCATCGGGCCGCCCCGCGCAGCCCTGCCAGCGCGCTCGCGAGCTCGAGGTCGTCGGGGTGGGTGATCTTGAAGGCCGAGGCGGCGCCGTCCACCACGCTCACGTCATGGCCGGCCGCCTCACAGACCCCGACGTCGTCGGTGGCCACCACCCCTGCCTCGGCCGCCGCCCTGTGGCTGGCCAGCACGGTGGCGAAGTCGAACCCCTGCGGGGTCTGGACGGCCCGCAGGTCGGAGCGGTCGACCTGGCTGGATCGGCCGTCCGCGGCCATCCGGCGCAGCGAATCGACCACCGGGATCGCGGGAGTGACCACCGGTGCGCCGCCACGGACGGCCTCGATCACGCGTTCCACCATGTCGGCGGGGACCAGCGGGCGCACCGCATCGTGGATGAGGACGACCGCCGTCCCTGCCAGCTCGGGGTGCGCCTCGATCGCCTCCAGCCCGCGCAGCACCGACTCCTGGCGGGTCTGCCCACCCTCGACGACCGTCAGCGGAACCGGGCAGGACGCAAGGGCTGCGGTGAAGTGGTGCTGAGCGGCCGGCGAGACCACGACGACGACAGCGCCGCAGCCGCCCGCGACCAGGGACTCGATCGACACCCCGATCACCGTGCTGCCCGCCAGGGGGGCTACCGGTTTGGGGACGGTCCCGCCGAACCGGGTGCCCGTCCCGGCCGCTACCACCAGCGCGACGACGGGTTCCGGCATGCCCGCAGTATAGGCATCGCCGGGTGGCGCCGGGACCGCCGCGCAACCCGGGTTTGAGGCGGTTCCCGCCCACCGACGTACACTCATGGAGTGCCCGTCCTCGACTCGATCGACCAGCCGTCAGATCTGCGCGGACTCAGCACCGACGAACTCAAGGTTCTGGCCGCCGAGATCCGTGCCTTCCTGATCAGCAGCGTCAGCCGTACCGGGGGTCACCTCGGGCCCAACCTCGGGGTCGTGGAACTCACCATCGCGCTGCACCGGGTGTTCGACTCCCCCACCGACCCGATCGTCTTCGACACCGGCCACCAGAGCTACGTCCACAAGATCCTGACCGGCCGCCGCGATGCCTTCCCCACGCTGCGACAGCCGGGGGGCCTGTCGGGCTACCCCAGCCGCGCCGAGTCCGAGCACGACTGGGTGGAGAACTCTCACGCCTCGGCCTCGCTGTCGTGGGCAGAAGGTCTGGCCAAGGGGTTCAAGGTCACCGGTCAGGACCGGCAGGTCGTGGCAGTGATCGGCGACGGCGCGCTCACCGGCGGCATGGTGTGGGAGGCCCTGAACAACATCGCCGTGCAGCGCGACCTGAAGCTCGTCATCGTGGTCAACGACAACGGCCGCTCGTACACCCCGACGGTGGGCGGCATCGCCACACAGCTGCAGGGCCTCGGCCAGCAGTTGTCCGCGATCCGCACCGATCGGCGCTACGAGCGGTTCCTGACCTGGATCAAGCAGCGGGTGAAGGCCCTGCCCAAGATCGGGCCGATGGTCTACGGCATCCTGCACGGCATCAAGATGGGCGTGCGGGACGTACTGGTGCCGCAGGGCATGTTCACCGACCTGGGCCTGAAGTACATCGGGCCGATCAACGGCCACGACATCGGTGCGGTTGAGCTGGCCCTTCACCAGGCCAAGGGGTTCGGCGGGCCCGTCCTGGTCCACTGCATCACGCAGAAGGGACGCGGCTTCTCCCCCGCAGAGGAGCACGAGGAGGACAGGTTCCACGCCGTCGGCCAGTTCGACGAGTCCAACGGCGAGCCGCTGTCGGCGTCCGCGGGACGCAGCTGGACCGACGCCTTCGGCGAGGAGCTGACCCGGATCGCGGCCACCAACGACCAGGTGGTGGCGATCACCGCCGCGATGATGCACCCCACAGGCCTGGACAGGTTCGCCCGCCACTTCCCGGAGCGGGTGTTCGACGTGGGGATCGCCGAGCAGCACGCGGTGACCTCGGCGGCAGGGCTGGCCGCCGCCGGCCTGCACCCGGTGGTCGCGGTGTACGCGACCTTCCTCAATCGTGCCTTCGACCAGGTGCTGATGGACGTGGCGCTGCACCGGTTGGGCGTGACCTTCGTCCTCGACCGCGCCGGCGTCACCGGCCCGGACGGCCCCAGCCACAACGGGATGTGGGACCTCTCCATCCTCGGCGTCGTCCCTGGTCTGCGGCTGGCGGCGCCCCGCGACGAGGAGCGCCTGACCGATGCCCTGCAGCGGGCCGTGACGATCGCCGACGCGCCCACCGTCCTGCGGTTCTCCAAGGAACAGCTGCCCGCCCCGCTCCCTGCGGTCAGGCGGCAGGGCTCGGTGGACGTGCTGGCCGCCGGCGACACCCCCCGGGTGCTGGTGGTGGGCTACGGCCAGCTGTGCGGCCTCGCCCTCGAGGTCGGCCGGCGGCTCGGCGACAAGGGCATCGGCGTCACCGTGGTCGACCCGGTGTGGGCGCTGCCGGTCTCGCCCGACCTGGTCCGGCTGGTCGCCGAGCACGAACTGGTGGTCACGATCGAGGACGGGGGCGTGGCCGGCGGACTCGGATCCCGGCTCTCGCAGGAGGCCAGGGCCGCGGGAATCGATACCCCGCTGCGTGAGTTCGGCATCCCCCAGGACTTCCTGCCCCAGGGCAACCGCAGCGAACTGCTCGAGGCGGTCGGGCTGTCGGGCAAGCGGATCGCCCGCGAGGTGGTCGAGGCGTTCTCCGCCCAGCTCAGGGGCGCGACGGCGTCCCGCGCCCCCCAGCTCTGACGTACGGCTCTCCCCCGGCTCCCGGGGACGGTTCCCCGGCTCAGGGGGACGGTTCTGCGGCTCAGGGGGACGGTTCCCCGGCTCACGGGGACGGTTC
>JAEYNS010000097.1 GCA_023412435.1 Actinomycetes bacterium
GGTCTGGCCGACGTGCTGCCGCAGGGCGCCAAGGTCCTGGTCGCCGGGAGCGCCAGCCTGGCCGGGCTGATCGCCGAGGCCGGACTGGTGCCGGTCAACAGCGCCGAGGACGACCCGGTGGCCGTGCTGCAGGGCTACGACCCCGTGCTGAGCTGGCCGCTGCTGGACGAGGTGTGCCTGGCGATCGCACGCGGCGCCCTGTGGTTCGCCACCAACGACGACGCCTCCCGGCCCACCGACCGGGGGCTGGTGCCCGGCGCGGGCGCGATGATCGCCGCCGTCGCGACCGCGATCGGAGGCAGCCCCACCACCTTCGGCAAGCCGCACCGCCCGATGATGGCCGAGGCGGTCCGGCGCACCGGCGCGCAGCGTCCGCTCTTCGTCGGCGACCGGATCGACACCGACATCGTCGGCGCCAACAGGGCCGGGATGGACTCGTTGCTGGTGTTCAGCGGCGCCCACGGCAAGGCCGACCTCGTCACCGCGGGACCCGGGCAGCGCCCGACCCATATCGGACCGGACGTGACCGCGCTGCTCGAGCCGGCACGAGCCCACCTGGTCCTGGGCGAGGAAGCCACCTGTAACGGCCAGCGGGCGGTGCAGGAGGACAGCCGGATCGTGCTGGCGACCAGCCCGCGCGGCATCGCGTCCCAATTCGATGCGCTCTGGGCGGTCGCAGGACTCGCCTGGTCGGCCCCCTTCCTCAACCCGACCCCGGCACTGGCCGCCCTGGACCTGGTCCTCTGAGCCGGGCCACAGCCCGGTCCGCGGCGTTATATCCTGCACGGGCCAAGCAACGACAAGGAGTTTCGCCGATGGCATCACCCCGCTCCGCGCCTCCGGCTGTCGACCTCGCGCTGGTCGCGGTGTTCGCAGCCCTGCTGGCCGCGCTGTCGCTCACCCCTGCCATTCCGGTCGGCGGCATCGGAGTCCCGCTCACCCTGCAATCCCTCGGCGTGCTGCTCGCAGGCCTCGTCCTCGGCCCGTGGCGCGGCTTCCTCGCGGTGCTGCTCTACCTGGCGGTCGGGCTCGCCGGGCTGCCGGTCTTCGCCGGCGCGACCGGAGGCCTGGCGGTGTTCGCCAAGCCGTCGATCGGCTTCCTGCTCAGCTTCCCGCTGGCCGCGCTGGTGGCAGGCACTCTGGCTGCCGTGTTCCTGCGCCGCGGCGCCCGCTGGCAGTACCTGTGGCTGACCCTCGCCGGCCTGGTCGCCTCGTTCGTCGTGATCTACCCGCTCGGCATCCTCGGCATGATGGTCGTGGCGCAGCTCGATCCGCTCACCGCCATCGGCTACAACCTCGCCTTCATCCCCGGCGACGTCGTCAAGGCCTTCGCAGCCGCCGCCATCGGCATCGCCGTGCACAAGGCGTTCCCGGCCCTGCTGGCGGTCGGCCGGCCGGCCCTCGACGCGAGTTGATCGAACTCCAGGGCGTCCGGGTAGCGGTCTCGGTACCGCGCGCCGGTGCCCCGGCGGCGACCCGCGTCCTGCTGGACGGGGTCGACCTCACCCTCGCGGAGCGCCGGATCGGCATCATCGGGGCCAACGGATCGGGCAAGTCGACCCTGCTGCGACTGCTGAACGGGCTGATGCTGCCCACCTCCGGGAGGGTGCTGGTCGACAGGCTGGACACCCGCACCGACGGTCGCGCGGTGCGCCAGCGGGTGGGTTTCGTGTTCACCGACCCACTGGCCCAGCTGGTGATGGCCACGCCGGCCGACGACATCGAACTCAGCCTGCGCCGTACGATCAAGGACCGCTCCGTCCGCCGCCAGAGGGCACGTGACCTGCTGGCGGCCCGCGGGCTCGGCGCCCTGGCCGACCAGAGCGTGTACGACCTGTCGGGGGGCGAACGGCAGCTCGTCGCGCTCACCTCGATCCTTGCCACCGCCCCGTCGGTGGTGGTGGCCGACGAACCCACCACGCTGCTCGACCTGCGCAACCGCGAGCGGGTCCGGCAGGCGCTGACCAGCCTCGACCAGCAACTGGTCCTTGCCACCCACGACCTCGAGATGGCCGCCGAGATGGACCGCGTCCTGGTGGTCGAGGGCGGCAGGGTGATCGCCGACGGCGCGCCACGCGACGCCATCGCGAGCTACCTGGAGCTGATGCGGGCATGAGCGGGGTCTTCAGCCTCTACGTGCCGGGCGACTCCGCCTTCCACCGGCTGGGGGTCGGCTGGAAGTACCTGATCCTGCTGGCGGTGACGGTGCCGGCGCTGGCCGCGTCCGACCTGTGGGTGAGCCTCGGCCTGCTCGGCCTCACCCTCGGACTGTTGGCTGCCTGCCGGGTGGGGCTGCGCTTCGCCTGGGGGCTCCCGCCGGGCCTGTGGGTGCTGCTCGGTTTCCTGCTGGCCTACCACGGCCTGGTCGGCACCCCGGTCACCGGTGCGGTCGTCGGCCTCAACCTGCTGGTGGCGGTCTACGCCAGCCGGTTGCTCACCCTGACCACCCCCGGCGCGGTGCTGATCGACGCGCTGGTGCGAGCCCTGACACCGCTGCGGCGGGTGGGCGTCGACCCGGAGCGGGTGGGGCTGGCCGTCGCGGTGATGGTGGCCTCCATCCCGGTCCTGCTGGACAGTTTCGGGCAGGTCCGTCAGGCCGCTCGCGCCCGGGGCAGGGAACGCCATCTCGTCGCCCTCGTCACGCCGGTGGTGATTCGCACGGTGGGCCATGCCCAGGCCACCGGGGCGGCGCTGGCCGCCCGCGGGCTGGGCGAATCGGACGCCGCTAGGATGACCGGGTGACCACGACCCCCTCGACGCCGGGCCCGCCGCCCGTCACGGGCGTCGCCCCGATCGACGAGGCGCTCGCCCAGCTCGACCTCGGCGAGGACGTGGCTACGCATCCCGCCGAGCTCGCCGCTGCGCTCGAGGTCCTGCAGCGGGTGCTCAGCTCGCCCCCTGACGCGCAGTGAGCCCCCGGCTCGACACTGAACTCGTCCGGCGAGGGCTGGTCCGCTCCCGCACCGCAGCCCAGGCAGCCATCGGGCGCGGCGACGTGCTGGTGAACGGCACCGTGGCGGCCAAACCCGCCCAGAGCGTCGGGATCGATGATGCAGTGGCGTTGCGGGGCACCGACCCGTGGGTCTCCCGGGCCGCCCACAAGTTGCTCGGGGCACTGGATGATTCGACGACCCGGGTGCCGGCCAGGGTGCTGGACGCCGGCGCGTCGACCGGCGGGTTCACCCAGGTCTGCCTGGCCAGGGGAGCCCTGCGGGTGTATGCGGTGGACGTGGGGCACGGACAGCTGGCGCCCGCACTGCGGGCCGATCCCCGGGTGGCGGTTTCGGAGCGCACGAACCTGCGCGACCTGACCCTGCGGCACGTGGACGACGAGCCGGTAGGGCTGGTGGTGGCCGATGTGTCGTTCATCTCGCTGCGGCTGCTGCTGCGGCCGCTGCTGGACGTGCTGGAACCGACGGGGGAGGCGCTGCTGCTGGTCAAGCCGCAGTTCGAGGTCGGCAGGGCCGGCCTGGACAGCCATGGCGTGGTGCGCGACGCCGGGCTGCGCTCCGCCAGCGTCGACGCGGTGATCGCCGAGGCGGCGGCGCTCGGACGGCCGACGGTCTGGACGGGTGCGAGTCGGTTGCCGGGCGAGAACGGGAACCTGGAGTTCTTCGTGAAGCTGGGCGGGCTGGGTGGGCGGCCACCCGCGGCGTCAGCGGCCTCCCCTAGGCTGGACCGGTGAACTCCCAGCAGCGTCGCGTCACGGTCACCGTCCACCCCGGGCGGCCGGCCGCGCTCGAGGCGGCCGCCGCCTTCATCGCCGGCGTCCACGAGCACGGCATCCACACCCTGGTGGCGGCCGGCGACGTCGAACTGGTGACCCACCGGGTACCGCCCGGGGCGGTCAGCAGCCTGCCGGAAGAACCCGGCGATGCCGGCAGCGAGCTGGTCGTCGTCTTCGGCGGCGACGGCAACATCCTGCGCGCTGCCGAGTGGGCGCTGCCGCGGGAGGTGCCTGTGCTGGGGGTCAACCTCGGCCACGTCGGCTTCCTCGCCGAACTCGAGTCCTCCCAGATGCACACCCTCGTCGACCGCGTGGTCGCACGCGACTACCAGGTCGAGGAGCGCACCACCATCGACACGGTGGTGCGCAACCCGGCCGGGGAGGTGGTGTGGGAGTCCTTCGCGATCAACGAGTGCTCGGTGGAGAAGCTTGCCCGGGAGCGCATGCTCGAGGTGCTGGTCAGGATCGACGGACGCGCGCTGTCGCGCTGGGCCACCGACGGCGTCCTTGTCGCCACCCCGACCGGGTCCACCGCGTACGCGTTCTCCGCGCACGGACCGGTGATCTGGCCCGACCTGTCCGCGCTGCTGCTGGTCCCGCTGTCGGCCCATGCCCTGTTCAACCGTCCGCTCGTGCTCAGCGACCAGAGCGTGGTATCGATCGAGGTGCTGCCGGCGACACCCTCGGGGGTGATCTGGTGCGATGGCCGGCGCAGCGTCGACGTCGTGGCCGGCTCGGTGATCGAGGTCCGCGCCGGTGCCCGACGGCTGCGGCTGGCCCGCACCTCCGAGCAGCCCTTCGTCACCCGCCTCGTGCGCAAGTTCTCGCTCCCGGTCGACGGCTGGCGGGGGGCGGCGGAAAGGGATCGCACCCATGCTGGCTGAGCTGCGCATCGTCGACCTCGGGGTGATCGGTGACGCCAGCATCGAGCTGAGCCCGGGGTTCACCGCGGTCACCGGTGAGACCGGGGCCGGCAAGACGATGATCGTCACGGGGCTGGCGCTGCTGGCCGGCACCAAGGCCGACCCGCGCCTGGTCCGCTCCGGCGCGGGACGCGCGCTGGTGGAGGGCCGCTGGCAGCTCGACGCCGAGACCGTGGCCGCGGTCACCGAAATCGGCGGCGTCGACGAGGACGGCGACGTCCTCGTCGCCCGGCAGCTCGCCCCCACC
>JAEYNS010000123.1 GCA_023412435.1 Actinomycetes bacterium
CCGAACCGGTGCTGCTCGTCGATCACCACCAGGCCGAGGTCGGCGAACTGCACCCTGTCTGACAGCAGCGCGTGGGTGCCGACGACGATGCCCGCCTCGCCGCTGGCGGCGCGCAGCAGCGCCTCCCGCCGGGCCGCGGTCGACTGCGACCCGGTGAGCAGCACGACGTCGGTGGCGTGCTCGGGCGCCCCGAGCAGCCGTCCGGCCCCGAGGTCGCCCAGCAGCCGGGAGATGGTGTCGAAGTGCTGGGCGGCGAGCACCTCGGTGGGGGCGAGCAGGGCGGCCTGGCCGCCGGCGTCCACCACCGCGAGCATGGCGCGCAGCGCCACCACCGTCTTGCCTGAGCCCACCTCGCCCTGCAGCAGCCGCTGCATCGGACGGGTTCGGGCGAGCTCCTCGAAGATCGTCGAGCTCACCGTGACCTGGCCGTCGGTGAGGGCGAACGGCAACCGGTCGTCGAAGGCCTCGAGGATGCCGCCGTCCATCCGGACCCGCGCGATCGCGGAGTGGGCGGCGGCGTCGCTGCGTCGGTAGGCCATGGTGAGCTGGGTCGCCAGCGCCTCGTCGAAGCGCAGCCGGTGGGCTCCGCGCTCGGCCTGGGCGAGGTCGACCGGCTGGTGGACGGCGGCGAAGGCATCGGTCAGCCCGATCACTCCTGCGCGCTCCCGCAGCCAGTCAGGCCAGGGATCCTCGTCGCCCGGCAGGGTCGCCAGCGCCAGCCGGGCGCACTCGGCCACCGTCCAGGTCGGCAGCCTGGCGGTGGCGGGGTACATCCCGACCAGCCCGGACTGGGCGAGAGTGGCCATCCTCGCCTTCTCCTCCGAGGTGCCGACGATGCGCCCGGCGGCGTCCAGCATGACGAACTCGGGGTGGGTCAGCTGGAGCTGGTTGCGGAAGCTTCCCACCTTGCCGACGAACAGCCCCGCCACGCCCTTGCCGAGCTGCAACTCCCACCAGCGCAGCAGCTGGTTGCGGCCGAAGAAGGTCAAGGTGAGGTGCCCGTGGCCGTCGGTCACCTGCACCTCGAGGCGGCCGGGGCGCGGTCGACGCCCACCCCCGCCGTCGCTGCCCTCGACCCGGTTCACGCTGGCCACCCGGGCGATCACGGCGACGTGCTCGCCCTCGACGAGGGTCGCCAGATCGGTGAGCTCGGTACCGCTGAGGTAGCGCCGCGGGATGTGCCGCAGCAGGTCGCCGACGGTGTGGATCCGCTGCGCCGTGAACTCCTTGGCGGTCTTCGCCCCGACCACCGTCGCCAGCGGCTGGTTGAGCGCCGCGGCGACCTGGGTGCGCCAGCCGCTGAGTTCGAGGTCCACGGTCGACCAGCCTAGGACGTCGCGGCGACAGCGCCCCCCGACGACGCCCCGGGCGCGACACGCGGCGCCGGCCACCGGTTGGGGACGTGGCTGGCTAGGCTGCCGGGCGTGGGTGGAGCGCAGGGCCGCGTCGGCGGCCGGTTGTGGTGGTGGATCGCCGTCCTGGGTCTGACCGGCCAGCTGGTCTGGGCGATCGAGAACATGTACCTGAACCTGTTCGTGTACGACACCATCACCGACGACCCGACGGCACTGGCCACGATGGTGGCCGTCAGCGCGACCGCCGCCACGCTGGCCACCTTGCTGGTCGGGGCATGGTCGGACCGGCTCGGCCGGCGCCGCGAGTTCATCGCGGCCGGCGACGTGATGTGGGGGTTGACCACGATGGCGTTCGGACTGGTCGGGGTCGACCCTGCGCTGCCCAACGGCGTCGCCCTGGCCGTGGTCTCGATCATCGCGCTCGACGCGGTGATGAGCTTCCTCGGCTCGGGCGCCAACGACGCGGCCTTCCAGGCCTGGGTGACCGACTCGACCACCCCGGACAACCGGGCGAAGGTCGACGGCGTCATCCAGACCCTGCCGCTGCTCGGCATGCTGGTGGTCTTCGGCGCCCTCGACCCGCTCACCCAGCGCGGCGAGTGGGGCCTGTTCTTCGGACTGGTCGGCGGACTCACCGTCGTGGTCGGGGTCGCGGCCTGGTTCGGGATCCGGCCGACCCGGAACCCCCGTCCCAGCGGCACCTACCTCGCCACGGTGGTCCACGGCGTGCGGCCGGCCACCGTCCGCGCCCACCCCCGGCTCTACCTGGCCCTGGCCACCTGGGCGGTGCTCGGCATCAGCTTCCAGACCTTCCTGCCGTACCTGATCATCTACGTGCAGCGGTACCTGAAGATCGACGGCTACCCGATCGTGCTCGCCTGCGTGCTGGTGGGGGCGTCGGTGGTCAGCGTGGTGACGATGCGGCTGCTGGGCCGGCGCGACCTTGTGGCGGCGGTGATCCCGCTGGCGGCGGGCTTCGTGCTGGCGCTGGCCACGATGTTCCTCACCCGGGGGATGGTCCCGGTGATCCTGGTCGGGATTGCCATGATGGGCACCTTCCTTGCCGCCACCGCCGCGCTGTCGGCGACCGTCCGCAACCTCACCCCGGCCGACAGCGCAGGGCAGGTGCAGGGGGTGCGGATGATCGCTGTGGTGCTGCTTCCGATGGTGATCGGGCCGTTCATCGGTGCCGCGGTGATCTCCGGCGCCGACGAGACCTATCTGGACCTGGGCGTCACCCGCCAGGTGCCGACGCCGTGGATCTTCGTCGCGGCAGCGGTGGTGGCGGCCCTGTCGGTGTTCCCGGCGCTGGCGCTGCGGCGCAGCCCCACCAGCAGTCCGGCGATGCCGCAGAACGTCGCCGCATGAGTGCCCTGCTGACACCCTGGGGAGCGGCGCTCGACCCCGATCGGGTGCTGCCGGAGTACCCGCGGCCCCAGCTCGTCCGCGACTCCTACCTGAACCTCAACGGATGCTGGGACTACGCCATCACGCCCGGGACCACCGTCACGGTCCCCGCCCGGTTCGACGGCGAGATCCTGGTCCCGTTCTCTCCCGAGGCGCCGCTGTCAGGGGTGAACCGGACGTTGCTGCCGGACCAGGCGCTGTGGTACCGCCGGACGCTGCGGCTGCCGTCCGGCTTCGTCGCCGACCGGGTGCTGCTGCACTTCGGGGCGGTGGACAGCGAGGCGGAGGTCTGGCTGGACGGGGTCGCCGTCGGCGGCCACCTGGGCGGCTACCTGCCCTTCACCATCGACCTCACCGGACGGGTCGGCGAGCAGACCGACCACGAGCTGGTGGTCCGGGTCCGCGACCGCACCGACACCTCCTGGCACAGCCGCGGCAAGCAGGTGCTGAGGCCCGGCGGGATCTGGTACACCCCGCAGTCCGGGATCTGGCAGACGGTCTGGATCGAGTCGGTCCCGGCGTCCTGGGTGGCAGGCCTGGAGCTGACCCCCGACCTCGACCGGGAGGAGCTGCGGGTGCGGGTGCTGGCCGAGGGACGTGAGGTCGCCGCGGCCGACCTGGTCGACGGTGGCGCCACGCTCGCGCTGCCCGGCGGACGGCGCTGGTCGCCGTCCGATCCCTTCCGGTACG
>JAEYNS010000071.1 GCA_023412435.1 Actinomycetes bacterium
CACCGAACCAGCTCCTGCACCACCGACGCCGACCAACGCTATACATCCTAGTCAAATGGCTGTTGCCAACGCTGTTCGCCCATCCCACGCATGCCCGTAGATTGCCCGGTAAGTACCCCTACTACTACTGACTCCGAGGCAGCCGCCGCGCTGCCGCACGGACTGCGGCCGGGGTCAGAGCCGGTGAGACTGCTCGGTGGTGGTGACCCCGCGGGTGTCGAAGAACCTCCGTGCCGCGGTGGCCAGCCCGTCCGGATCGTAGGACTTGTGGTTCTGGAGGAGGATGACCAGATCCGCCTGGCGCACGGCCTGCTCCAGGTCGGCAACCCGTTCGAGCCCGTCGCCATTCACCCGCCACGTGGTGACGTGCGGGTCGTGGAAGACCACGTTGGTGCCCTGAGCGATCAGCGCCTGGGCGAGCGGCACCGCTGGTGACTCGCGCTGGTCGGCGATGTCGGGCTTGTAGGTGACCCCCAGCAGGAGGATGGTCGAACCGCGGAGCGCCTTGGAGTCGGCGTTGAGGAGGTCCTGTGCCCGCCGCACCACATAGCCGGGCATGGAGGCGTTGATCTCCTGCGCCAACTCCACGAACCGGAACGGATAGCCCAGCCGAGTGCGCACGTTGTGACTGAGGTAGTTGGGGTCGATCGGGATGCAGTGGCCACCGACTCCAGGCCCGGGATAGAAGGCCTGGAAGCCGAACGGCTTGGTCCGGGCGAGGCGGATCACGTCCCACAGGTCGATGTCGAGGTCGTGGCAGAAGCGGGCCATCTCGTTGACCAGCGCGATGTTCACATGCCGGTAGGTGTTCTCCAGCAGCTTGGCGGTCTCAGCCTCGCGGGTTCCCTTCGCGCGGACGACGGTGTCAACGAACCGGCCGTAGAACTCAGCCGCGGCTGTGGTGCTCTCGGGGGTGAGGCCTCCGACGACCTTGGGGGTGTTCTTCAGGCCGTTGACGGGGTTCCCCGGGTCGATGCGTTGAGGCGAGAACGCCAGATGGAAGTCCTGTGGCGTCGTGAGGTGGGAGGCCGATTCGAGGATCGGCTTGACGATCTCCTCCGTTGTCCCCGGGTAGGTGGTGGACTCGAGCACCACGAGCATGCCCGGCCGCAGGTTTCGCCCGACCACACCGGCCGCGGACCTGACGGCACCCAGGTCGGGCCCACCGTCGTCGGCCAGAGGGGTGGGGACGCAGATGACGGCGGTGGCGGCTCCGGCGATCTCGGCTTCGTCGGTGGTGGCACGGAAGCCTGCGTCAAGCATCTCGACGATGTCGAGGTCGCTGAGGTCGTCGACATGCGACCGGCCCGAGTTCAGAGAGTCGACCACCCGCGCGCTGACGTCGAACCCGAGGACCCGCAACCCTGAGCGGACGGCCTGCTGAGCCAGGGGCAGGCCCACATATCCCAGGCCGATGACAACGAGATCAGTGGGCAAGACTCACTCCTAAACGGTCGCCGCGCCCTCAGATCCTATCGGCAGAGCCGCCGGCCACGTCCTCGCGCTTCGAGCCGCGCCGGTGGGCTGCGCGCCTGGTGTGGTTCCGGCAGGATGGCCCCATGAGCGCTGTCCCCGTCCGGCCGGGCGCCGAGCCGTTCGCCGCCGACGGCGGGCCGCACGGCGTCCTGCTCTGCCACGGCTTCACCGGCTCGCCGGCTGCGTTGCGTCCGTGGGCGGAGCACCTGGCGGGCGAGGGCTACACCGTCCGGCTGCCCCGGCTGCCCGGCCACGGCACCTCGTGGCAGGAGATGAACACCACCACCTGGCGGCAGTGGTACGACGAGGTGGACGGCGCCCTCACCGATCTGCGCGGACGCTGCGACTGGGTCGCGGTCGCCGGGTTGTCGATGGGCGGTGCGCTCGCGCTGCGGCTGGCCGAGCAGCGACCCGACGATGTCGGGGCGCTCGTGGTGGTGAACCCGGCGATCGGGCTGAAGCGGCTCGACCTCAAACTGCTGCCGCTGCTGCGTCGGGTGGCGGCGTCCTTCCCCGGCATCAGCAACGACATCCTCAAGGCCGGGCAGGACGAGATCGCCTATGACCGGGTGCCGCTGCACGCCATGGCCTCGCAACTCGAGTTGTGGCGCGACGTGCGGACCAACCTCGGACGGGTCACCGCGCCGCTGCTGTACTTCCGGTCGCTCACCGACCATGTGGTGGACGGGCTCAGCCAGACGGCGGTTCTGGCCGGGGTCTCCTCGCCTGTGCGGCGGTTCGTGGAACTGCCCGACAGCTACCACGTCGCCACCCTCGACAACGACGCCCCGCGGATCTTCCGGCAGTCGGCGGACTTCCTGGCCGAGCACGCCCCGGCGGGTTCCTGACAGATACCTCCCGTGGGAGGCCGGCGTACTCGTGGGTGCCTTCCGCCAGGTGGCGGCCGGCATCCGGCCGGCATCCGTCCTGCCTACAATCGCGGGCGTGTTCGCCAAGCTCGCCGCCGTCCGCGCCCTCGACCACCCGGAGCTGCTGCCGCCGGTGGTGTACGAGGCGCTGCACTACGTCCCCGCGGCCCGGGTCTTCACCATCGACCCCGAGCACGCCGACACCGAGACGCTCGCCCGGGTTCACGACCTGCCGATGGAGATCATGGCGAACGCCGTCCTGGTGCAGGGC
>JAEYNS010000204.1 GCA_023412435.1 Actinomycetes bacterium
TGGCCCACCGCGGACGTCCGTCGGGAGACTCTGGAGAAGACCATCTGGGCCGAGGGCGTCCCGATCGTCAACGACGTCACCCAGGAGAGGCTGCGGGCCAGCGACATCGTGGTGGGCCAGCTGATCAACGCCCAGCCGGCGAACCTGTTCGAGCTGCACGGCGTCGAGTTCCAGCGTGCCAAGGCGAAGGCGTCGCTGATCGTGGTGCGGATGGATCCGGCCTCGATCCGGATCCCAACCTCCCGCCAGGACTGGCACGTCGACGGCATCCTCGCCTACTCCAAGATCTGCACCCACGTCGGCTGCCCGATCAGTCTGTGGGAGCAGCAGACCCACCACCTGTTGTGCCCTTGCCACCAGTCGACCTTCGACCTGGGCAACTCCGGTGTCGTCGTGTTCGGCCCCGCGGCCAGGTCGCTGCCGCAGCTGCCGATCACCACCGACGCGGATGGCTTCCTGATCGCGCGCGGCGACTTCACCGTGCCGGTCGGGCCCAGCTACTTCGAGCGCAACTCCGAGAACGACTTCAAGGAGGGTGACGACTGATGGCCAAGCCCACGACAGTCGATCCCGCTGTCCCGCCGGCCCATACTCCGGAGCGGGCCACCCCCTCCGGTGCGGCCAACGTGGTAGCGGGTGCGGTGGGCTGGGTCGACGACCGCACCCCCGTCTCGTCCTTCGGCCGCAAGGCGCTGCGCAAGGCTTTCCCCGACCACTGGTCCTTCCTGCTGGGCGAGATCGCGCTCTACACGTTCATCATCCTGCTGCTCACCGGCGTCTTCCTGACCATCTGGTTCCGGCCGTCCATGGCCGAGATCGAGTACGCCGGGTCGTACGAGCTGATGCGCAACATCCCGATGTCGGAGGCCTTCGCGTCCACCCTGGAGATCAGCTTCGACGTCCGCGGCGGCCTCCTGGTCCGGCAGGCCCACCACTGGGCGGCGATGCTCTTCGTCGCCGCGATGGCGGCCCACATGCTGCGGGTCTTCTTCACCGGTGCCTTCCGCAAGCCGCGCGAGGTCAACTGGCTGATCGGCGTCGGGCTGCTGCAACTGGGTCTCATCGAGGGTTTCGCCGGCTACTCCCTGCCCGACGACCTGCTGTCCGGCACCGGCCTGCGGTTCGTGGACGGGCTGGTCCGCGCGATCCCGGTGATCGGCACCTGGGCGGAGTTCTTCATCTTCGCCGGGGAGTTCCCCGGGGAACTCGTGATCCCGCGGCTCTACATGGTGCACATCCTGCTCGTGCCCGGCATCCTGCTGGCGCTGATCTCGGCGCACATGGCGTTGCTGGTGTACCACAAGCACACGCACTTCCCCGGTCCGGGGCGCAAGCAGACCAACGTGGTCGGCCAGGCGCTGTTCCCGGTCTACGCCGCCAAGGCGGGCGGGTTCTTCTTCATCGTCTTCGGGGTCACGATCCTGATGGGCGCGCTGATGCAGATCAACCCGGTGTGGTTGTACGGACCGTACAACCCCGCGCAGGTGACGGCGGGCTCGCAACCGGACTGGTACATGGGCTTCGTCGAGGGTGCGATCCGGATCATCCCCAACTGGGAGACCCACCTGCTGGGCACCACCTGGTCGTGGAACATCGCGCTGCCGGGGCTTGGCCTGATGGGGCTGTTCGCCGTCCTGCCGATGGTGTACCCGTTCGTCGAGCAGTGGATCACCGGCGACAAGTCCGAGCACCACATCCTCGACCGACCTCGAAACGTGCCCAACCGAACCGCCTTCGGGGTGGCGGCGATGACCTGCTACGGCCTGTTCTGGATGTCGGGCGGCAATGACATCCTCGCCACCCAGTTCCGGGTCTCGCTCAACGACATCACCGTGTTCATGCGGGTGGCGGTCTTCGTGGGCCCGGTGATCGCCTTCATCATCACCAAGCGGATCTGCCTCGCCCTGCAGCGGCGCGACCGCGAGCGGGTGCTGCACGGCAGTTCCACCGGCGTCCTGGTCCGCCTGCCGGACGGCGGCTACACCGAGGCGCACGCCCCGATCACCACCGAAGAGGCCTTCACCCTCACCCAGCACCGGCAACTCCCGGCGCTGGAGGTCTCCCCCGAGACCGACGACCGCGGGGTCAAGCTGACCGGCAAGCGGGTAGGCAAGCTGAGGGCCAGGTTGTCGCGGTGGTACTCCCACGGCACGATCGCGAAGCCGGACGCGGACGAGATCGCCGCGGCCGCCCACCACGGCGACCACGAGATCCCGCGCAGCCCTGAGACCAGCGAACTCGAGCCCGCCGACGAGGGGTCGACCGCACGCTGACGCGTGTGCTGCCGAGGCGGGCGGGAGGTCCGCACCCCTCGGCAGCGCACCGGAGCGCCGGGTAGCCTTGACCGGTGCGTTTCCTGACCCCGAAGCCCGGCTACGACCTGACCTACGACGACGTCTTCATGGCGCCGCGCCGCTCGTCGGTGACCTCACGGCTCGACGTCGACCTGACCTCGACCGATGGCCTCGGCCTGCCGCTGCCGATAGTGGTGGCCAACATGACGGCCATCTCCGGCCGCCGGATGGCCGAGACGGTGGCCAGGCGGGGCGCGATCGCGATCATCCCGCAGGACCTGCCGCCCCAGATCGTCGCCACCACCATCGCCAGGGTGAAGGCGGCGCATCGTGTCTTCGACTCCCCGGTCACGGTGACCCCGGGGTCGACGATCGGCGAGGCGCTCAGCCTGCTGCCGAAGCGGGCCCACGGCGTCGTGGTGGCGGTGGAGGACGGCGTCCCCGTCGGCACCCTGACCGCGGCTGACGCCGACGGGCTCGACCGCTTCGCCCAGGTGCACGAGGCGATGAGCACCGAACTCACCCTCGTCAGCCCCGACACCGACCCCACCGAGGTGTTCGACCTGCTCACCGGGCGCCGGCACAAGCTCGCGATCGCCGTCGACGAGGCGGGCCGCCTGGTCGGCGTGATGACGGTGAAGGGCGCCCTGCGCACGGCCATCTACTCCCCCGCGCTGGACGCTGAGGGCAGGCTCCAGATCGGCGCGGCGGTCGGCATCTCGGGCGATGTGGAGGCGCGTGCCGAGGCCCTGCTGGCGGCCGGCGCGGACGTGCTGGTGATGGACACCGCCCACGGCCACCAGGAGCGGATGATCTCCGCCGTCGAGCGCTGCCGCACGATCGTCGACGCGGCCGGTTCGAAGGTTCCGATCGTCGCCGGGAACGTGGTGACCGCCGACGGGGTGAGCGACCTGATCGAGGCGGGTGCCGACGTGATCAAGGT
>JAEYNS010000219.1 GCA_023412435.1 Actinomycetes bacterium
GCCAACGGCAAGTCCGCCGGCGCACGTCCGCCGGCGACCGCTGTGGCGACCAGCGGCGGCGACACCGAAGACGTCGCCGACCGCACCGTGGTCCAGCGCCAGCAGCCGCGCCGCAACACCCGCGCCCAGCGCAAGTCCTGACCCAGCAAGATCGCGGCCGCCGAGGCCGGCAAGGAGTGATGAAGTGACCGACGAGACCATCGTCCAGCCTGCCCAGGAGACCCTCGAGGGCGATTCCGACCTGACCACGAGCACTGTCCCGGCCGAGGTGGTCGCCGACGAGGCGGCCACGGTCGGCTCTCCCGCCGAGGCTGAGGACGCCGAGGAGGCGGTCGATGCAGCCGAGGCCGAGGAGGCCGCTCCGGGACGCTCGAAGCGGGTGAGCGCCCTGGACAGCGAGGGTGAGATCGCTGCCGACTACCTCGAGGAACTGCTGGACATCGCCGACCTCGACGGCGACATCGACACCTACACCGAGGGCGGCAGGGCCCATGTCTCGGTGATCACCGACACGAACCTGCTGGTCGGCAAGGACGGAGAGGTGCTCGAGGCTCTCCAGGAGCTCGCCCGGCTCGCCGTGATGACCGAGACCGGACACCGCAGCAGGCTGATGCTGGACATCGCGGGCCACCGCGACAAGCGCCGCGGCGTCCTGCAGGAGCTGGCTGCGTCCGCGATCGCCGAGGTCAAGGAGACCGGTGAGGCGGTGCGACTCGCTCCGATGAACCCGTTCGAGCGGAAGATCGTGCACGACGCCGTCGCCGCCGCCGGGCTCGTCAGCGAGTCCGAGGGCGAGGAGCCTCGCCGCCGCGTCGTCGTCCTGCCCGAGTCCTGAGGTGGACGAGGCGACGCCCCGGGACGTCTTCGGGGCGGCCTCGGAGACCATCAGTCGCTATGTCGACATATTGGCAAGTCGAGGGATCGACTGGGGTCTGATAGGCCCGCGCGAGGCGGACCGGCTCTGGGACCGCCACGTGCTGAACTCCGTCGCGTTGGCTCCGTTGATCCCGGACAGTGCCTCGGTCATCGACGTCGGCAGCGGAGCGGGCCTGCCGGGTCTTCCCCTCGCCGTCCTCCGCACGGACCTTGAGGTGGTCCTGCTCGAGCCGCTGCTGCGCCGGTTCAACTTCCTCACCCTGGTCGTGGACGAACTGGGCCTTGCCGGACGCGTCCGCGTCGTCCGGGGAAGGGCCGAGGACTACCAGGCCCGTCACGACGTGGTCACGTGCCGTGCGGTGGCACCACTCCCCCGCCTGCTCGACTGGTGTCTGCCGCTGGTGGCTCGTGGTGGCCGTCTGGTGGCGCTCAAGGGAAGCACTGCGGCGGACGAGATGGCCGCGGCCGGTGCGGAACTGCGCCGCCACCGCGCCGCTGCCCGTGTCGAGGAGCTTGCCGTTCCTGGCACCGGTGACGCCACCTGGGCGATCGTTGTGGAGCCGAGGCAGCGCTAGCCTGTGGCGCGGAGACGGGCGCCTTGCCTCACGGGATGGTCTCCGATCGGACAGCCACGCGCGCGGCAGGTCGGCGTGTCTGACCGCGGCTGAACGTTATCCTCGTGTTTCACGTGAAACACACCGAAGGAGACCGCGTGTCAGTCACAGCACCCTCCGGCCCACGCCGGGCGGCGTTCGACAGCCCGGAGTTCGAGCCCCCGGAAGCGCTGGAGCCTGACGACCTCGACGCTGCCGTTTCACGTGAAACCCCCTCCAGGCTCCCTCGCCCCGCCCGGACCCGCACCCTGGTGGGGGCGAACCCGCCGGGCGGGGTAGGGAAGACGACCACGACCGTGAACCTGGCGACGGCGTTGGCGCTCGGTGGGCTGCGCGTGCTGGTGGTCGACATCGACCCCCAGGGCAATGCGTCGACGGCGCTCGGAATCGAGCATCACGAGGGCGTGCCCGGCACCTACGAGGCGCTGACCGACCAGACGCCGATCGCCCAGCTCGTGCAGCGGTCGCCGGAGGCGAAGGGCCTGTGGGTGCTGCCGGCCACCATCGACCTGGCCGGCGCGGAGATCAACCTCGCTGCCGTGATGGCCAGGGAGAGCCGCCTGCTGCACGTGTTGCAGGACTTCAGCTCGCGGCACAGCTTCGACTACGTCTTCATCGACTGCCCGCCGTCGCTGGGACTGCTCACCCTGAACGCGCTGGTGGCGGCGGACGAGATCCTGATCCCGATCCAGTGCGAGTATTACGCTCTGGAGGGCGTCACCCAATTGCTGCGCACGATCAACCTCGTGAAGGGCGCGATGAACGACGAGCTGCGCCTCACCACCGTCGTGCTGACCATGTACGACGCCAGGACGCGGCTCTCCGCCCAGGTCGCCGAACAGGTGCGGGAGTACTTCCCGGAGGAAACCCTGACGACGGTGATCCCCCGCTCGGTGCGGGTATCGGAAGCGCCGAGCTACGGCCAATCGGTCATCAACTACCACGCCGCCTCGGCAGGGGCACAGGCCTACCTGTCGGCGGCCGAGGAGATCGCCCACCGCGCCGCAACGGTATTGGCGGAAGGAGCACGGCGATGACGGCACCCAAGGCGCGAACCGGTCTCGGCAGGGGTCTCGGCGACCTGCTGCAGCGAACCGATCCCGAGCTGGCCCACCGCGGCGCCGCCCAGGTGCCGGAAGGGTCGCGGTTCGAGGAGATCCCCGTGCGGGAGATCCGACCGAACCCGCGCCAGCCCCGGACGGTGTTCGAGGAGGAGGCCCTCACCGAACTGGCCAACTCCATCGCCGAGGTCGGCCTGCTGCAGCCGATCGTGGTCCGGCCGTTGCCGGGTGGGGCGTTCGAACTCGTCATGGGGGAGCGCCGTCTTCGCGCAAGTCAACAAGCCGGTTTATCGACAATTCCTGCGATCGTGCGGCGCACCGAAGACCACGACCTGCTGCGCGACGCGCTGCTGGAGAACCTCCACCGTGCCCAGCTGAACCCCCTGGAGGAGGCTGCCGCCTACCAGCAGCTGCTGGACGACTTCGGCTGCACCCAGGAGGAACTGGCCGGACGGATCAAGCGTTCCCGTCCGCAGATCTCGAACACCATCCGGCTGCTGCAACTGCCCGGATCGGTCCAGCGGAAGGTTGCGGCGGGGGTGATCAGTGCAGGCCACGCGCGCGCCTTGCTGATGCTCGCCACACCGGAGGCGATGGAGCACCTGGCGAACCGGATCGTGGCCGAGAACCTCTCGGTGCGTGCCGTCGAGGAGATCGTCGCGGTGGGGGAGTCGGGCACCAGGCGGGCACCGCGCACGACGCGGCCGCGTGAGATCCCGGCGGCGGCGCTCGAGGTCCAGGAGGTGCTCACCGATGTCCTCGACACCCGGGTCACCGTCACCACCTCGGGCAGGCGAGGCCGGATCGTCATCGAGTTCGCCGATCCCGAGGACCTGGACCGGCTCCGAGGACTGTTGCTAAACCACTAAACACCTTTGTCGACAAAGCAATAGACGAATGCGGCTGGGGTCCGCAGCACGGCGGTGCCGCCCGGCAGGGCGATCAGCCGCCGCTGGCCGGGAGAGCGCAGCCGCAGGTCACCAGCGCCGTCGCGGAGCGGTCCAGCCAGTTCCCGGCCTTCGTCGAGCGCTTCCCGTCGTGGGTGGCTCCGAAGGCGAAGGTCAGCAGGTCGCCGTCCCGGGTGCGCAGGTAGCCGGCCAGCGCGTTGACCTTCTTCAGTGACCCGGTCTTGGCGTGGACGACGTCGCGTCCGGCCCGCTCGGAGGGGTCGTTGAAGCGGTTCTTCAGAGTCCCGTTCACGCCGGCGACCGGCAGCCCGACCCGCACGTCATCGTAGGTGGCATCGCGCAGCGCGAGCCCGACCGCCCGGGCCAGTACCGAGGGGCGCACCTTGGTGTTGGACGACAGCCCCGACCCCCCGTCGATCTTCATGCCGCTGGCCCACAGCCCCTTCGACTTCAGCCAGGCGGTGATCGCCGCCGAGCCGCCGGCGAAGCTGGGGGAGCGGTCGGTGGCACGGGCGATCAGCCGGGCATAGTTCTCGGCCGCCACGTTGTCGCTGTAGCGCAGCATCCGGCGCACCTGGGTTCCCAGCCGCGCCGAGGTGACGGAGGCCACCGTCTTGGCTCCCTTGGGGGTCGAGGACGAACCGGCGAAGGTGACCTTGATTCCCTTGGCGCGAAGCTTGGACGCGAACAGGGTCGCCGTGGAACGGGCAGGGTTGGTGTAGGCGCGGGAGCCGGTCATGCCACCGTTCACCGTCAGGGACATGATCCGGGGCGTGTAGGACGCCCAGGACTGCTTCCAGGCCGACGAATAGCTGGTGCCGCTGAACAGCGGGGCCGAGTAGGTGAGGGTGACCTTCTTCACCTTCGCCTTCTTCAGCGCCGACGCGGTGCGGCTTGCCAGGTCGGCGAGGTTCGCTTGCTTGGCGGGGACGGTCGACCGGGAGCTCACCAGATAGGGATCGCCACCGGCAACGAGGGTGAGCTTGCCCTTCTTCGCGCTGACCACCTTGGTGGTGAAGGTGCGGTCGGCGCCCAGGATGTCGAGTGCCGCCATCGCGGTCAGGATCTTCGTGGTGGACGCGGGCACCATCAGGGCGTCGCTGGCGGTGACCTCCGTGCCGTCGGCGGTGTAGACGGCCCAGGCGGTCGAGTCGAGGGAGGACCGTGAGACGGCGGCCAGCTTCGTCGCGACCAGCGGGCCCTCGACCGCCGCCGGGACCGCGAGCGGGGCGCGGGGCGCGGCCAGCGGCGCAACCGGGACGGCGTGGGCCGTCGGGACGAAGGAGCCACCCAGCAGGCCGAGCGCGAGCAGCGCGCCGGCCAGGCGTCGTCGAAGCTGCATGGCAGTCACGCTAACCCGACGAGACGGTCTCGGGCATCCCGGCCCGGCTCAGGGCTCAAGCCAGGGTTGAGGCCCTGACGAGGGGAATCACGCGACCGGGGGCTCCCCGGCGGCAGCCAGCCGCCCCTCGACGTCCTTGCGGGCGTGGTGCTCGGCGACGAACGACAGGAAGGGGATGGTCCCGGCCAGGGCGATCAGCAGCAGCCGGCCCCATGGCCAGTGCACCCGGCGACCGAGGTCGTAGGCGGTGATGATGAGCACCATGTAGAGGTAGCCGTGCGGAACCCCCGTCCACGTCACCACGGTGCCGTTGTCGGCGAGGTACTTCAGTGGCACTCCGACGAGCACCAGGACGACCAGCAGGACACCCACCAGGTAGGCCATCACGCGGTACCGCAGCAGCGCGGACCGGATCGCCGGTACCTGCTCGGGTGCGATCTGCGGCACGGGGACTGTCTGCTGGCTCAACGGGACTCCTGCCTGGTGTGGTCGTACGGCTGGCCGGGGTCGTCGGCCACCGGGTCGTCGATGGCCCCCAAGGTACCGTGCCGGCCGATCGCCCTGACGAACCTGCCGGCCATGAAGAGGGCGAAGGCGGCGAACACCCACCACTGCAGGGCGTACCCGTAGTTCTGCCAGGAGCCCTCCCCGGTGGGGAGGTCGGGGACGGCAGGTGTAAGGCCCTGGTCGCTCGCACCGGCGGCATTCAGGGTGACGAACCCCGGCAGCAGGTGTTGCTGCCACTGCTGGGCGAGGGCGGGCAGCCGGACAGACCCGTTCGG
>JAEYNS010000264.1 GCA_023412435.1 Actinomycetes bacterium
GTCGAAGCCGGGGTGAGCCGGCAGGTAGCCGACGTCGGCCGGGTCGGGGACCTCGAGGACGGCGATCCCGCGGGCGTCGGCCGGCAGCCGCTCGAGGATGGCCGCGATCGCCGGGGCGGCGGTCTCGTCCCCGGCCAGCAGGTAGCTGCCGGTCCTGGCGGGCGGCAGGAAGTCGACGCCGCCGTACTCCGCTGCGGAATCGGTGGTCGGCCCGAGCAACATGACCTCGTCCCCGACTCCAGCCTCCGCGATCCACGCCGAGGCGGGGCCGTCGACCGGGTGGACCACCATGTCGACGTCGACCTCGCCGGCCCTGACCTGGCGGACGGTGTAGGTGCGGAACGGCGGACGGTCACCGTCGGGCAATTCGCGCCAGCGCAGGTACCAGTCCTGTCCGCGCGGGAACGCGGCCAGGTCGCGATCGGGCAGTGGCAGCACCACCTTGATCCGCTGGTCCCAGCCCGGGTCGCCCCAGCGCGCGAGGCATTCACCCCCGAACGTGAACCGCCGGAAGCTGGGCGTCACGTCGACCACCCGGGTCACCCGGACCGGGAAGAAGTCGAAGCTCATGCGGCGTTCCCCGCGGTGACTGTCTGCGGCGTCGCCACGGTCCGCCGGATCGCTCCGGCGGCGTCCCCGGGATCGACGTGGTGGCGGCCTCGCGGCAGCACCATCGGGGCCCCGGAGACCGGGTCGGTCACGACCAGCGAGTCCAGTCCGAACACCTGCCGCACCAGCTCGGGTTTGATGACCGCCGCCGGTGTGTCGCTGGCCACCACCTGTCCGGCGTGCACGGCGATCATGTGGTCGGCGTACCGGGCGGCCAGGTTGATGTCGTGCAGCACCATGACGACAGTGGTGCCGCGCTGCCGGTTGAGGTCGGTGAGCAGGTCGAGGATCTCGATCTGGTGGGTGACGTCGAGGAAGGTGGTGGGCTCGTCCAGCAGCAGGATGTCGGTCTGCTGCGCCAGCGCCATCGCCACCCACACCCGCTGCCGCTGGCCGCCCGACAGCTCGTCGACGTTGCGGTCGGCCAGGTCGGTGATCCCGGTCACTGCCAGCGCCTCGGCGACGGCCTCGTCGTCAGCCCGGGTGCGGCCGCAGAACAGTCGTTGGTGGGGGTGACGGCCGCGTCCGACCAGGTCGGCGACGACGATCCCCTCCGGGGCGATCGGGGACTGCGGCAGCAGGCCGAGGGACTTGGCCAGCTCGCGGGTGGGGAGCCGGTGGATGTCGTGGCCGTCCAGCAGCACATTGCCGCCGGACGGTGAGAGCAGCCGGGCCATGGTCTTCAACAGGGTCGACTTGCCGCAGGCGTTCGCCCCGATGATCGCGGTCACCTTCCCGCCGGGGACGGCGAGGTCGATGCCGTCCACGACGGTGCGGCTGCCGTAGCCGGCGACCAGCTGCTGGGTGGCGAGGGTGTGGTGTACGGTCACGCGGAACCTCCGGCACGGTTGATGCGGGCGAGCAGGACAAGCAGGTACGGGGCGCCGAGGATGCCGGTGACGACACCCACCGGGAACCTGGTCGAGAAGGCGAACTGGCCGAGCAGGTCGGCGGCGAGCACGAGGACGGCGCCGACCAGCGCGGCCGGCCAGATGACGGGGGAGCCGTGGCCGACCAGGCGGCCGGCGATCGGCCCGGCGAGGAAGGCGACGAAGGCGATCGGGCCGGTGGTCGCTGTGGCGAAGGCGACCAGTCCGACGGCCGCGAGCACCAGCACGAGCCGGATCGGATCCACCCGGACGCCGAGGGCGGTCGCGGTCTGGTCGCCGAACTCCAGGGCGCGCAGGTCGCGGCCCAGCAGCAGGATCGCGCCGCCGAGGACGACGACCGCGATTGCCAGCGGGCCCACCTGTTCCATCCGGGCGCCGTTGAGACTGCCGGTCAGCCACCGGACGGCGGTGGGGACGTCCCAGGCGGAGGCGTTGAGCAGCAGGTAGGAGACCACCGAATCCAGCATTGCCCCGACCCCGATGCCGATCAGGATGAGCCGCCCGCCGCCGGACTCGCCGCCCCGGGCCAGCCAGGCGATCAGGCCCGCGGTCAACAGGCCGGCCACGATCGCCAGCACCGAAACCGCCGGCCCGCTCCAGTGCAGGACCACGATGCACCACACCGCGGCGGCGCTCGCCCCCGCCGAGATCCCGATGATGTCAGGGCTGGCGAGGGGGTTGCGCAGCATGGTCTGGAAGGTGGCGCCGGCAGCGCCGAAGGCGAGCCCGGCGAGCAGACCGACCAGGGCGCGCGGCAGCCGCAGCGTCCCGATCGCGAAGGAGGCACCCTTGACCTGCTCACCGCCCAGCACCCCGATCACCTCGGAGAGCGAGTAGGTGGTCTCGCCGAGGCAGAGCATCGCGACCAGCAGGCCGACAATCCCGACGGCGAGTGCGGCACCGGCGATCCGGCGACGGCGGGAACGGGTGCGACGGCCGGCGCTGAGCCGTTCCAGGGCGATGGCTGTCACAGCGCACGCACCCGGGTGCGGCGGGCGATGGAGATCAGGACGGGCGCGCCGAGCAGCGCGGTGACGACCCCCGCCTCAAGCTCGCCGGGGCGGCCCGCCACGCGCCCGATGACGTCGGAGAGCGTGAGGACCGCCGCGCCGCCGAGCGCCGAGAGCGGCAGGATCCAGCGCTGGTCGGGTCCGGTCAGCAGGCGGACGACGTGCGGCACCATCAGGCCGAGGAAGGCGATCGGTCCGGCGACCGCCGTGGTGGCGCCGCACAGCAGGACCGCCGCCAGTCCGGCGAACAGGCGGATCCGGCCGGTGCGGACCCCCAACCCCGCCGCTACCTCGTCGCCCAGGGCCAGGGCGTTGAGGGGGCGGGCGGACAGCGCCGCGATCAGCGCGCCGACGACCAGGAAGGGCGCGATGGTGAGCATGCCCTCCCAGGTGGCCCCCGCCACGCCGCCCACCTGCCAGAACCGGAAGACGGTCATCACCTCGATCCGCGGCAGCAGGACGGCGGAGACCAGGGAGGAGAGCGCGGCGGTGGTGGCGGCGCCGGCAAGGGCGAGCTTGACCGGGGTGGCGCCGCCGCGTCCCATCGAGCCGATCAGGTAGACGAAGACCGCGGTCAGGGCCGCGCCGGCCAGCGCCAGCCAGAGGTACTGCTGGAGGGTGTCGATGCCGGCGAAGGCGATCCCTGCGACGACGAACAGCGAGGCGCCGTGGTTGATGCCGAGGATGCCCGGGTCTGCCAGCGGGTTGCGGGTGACGGCCTGCAGCAGGGCGCCTGCGACCCCGAGGGCCGCCCCCGCCAGCAGGGCCAGCACGGTGCGCGGGATCCGCTCCCTGACGGCGATGGCGCCGACGGTCTGCGGGTCGGCGCCGGACAGCCCGGCCAGGATGTCGTCCAGTCCCACCTCGCGGGCTCCGAAGGTGAGGGAGGCGGCGACGCAGCAGAGCAGGACCGCCGCGCCGAGACCGAGCACCAGCCTGCGCCGAGGCCGGCCGGCGCCCGCCTCGGGGGTGGGCGCGAGCTCTGGCTTCGGCGGGGCGAGGGTCATGCCAGCTTGTCGGCCGCGGCCGCGATCAGCGGGACATAGGTGTCGAGCCCCCAGGGCAGCGACAGGGCGCTGGGCGGGGAGACCGCCGCGGACAGCGGTGAGCCGTCCTCGATCAGCACCACGGAGCCGCGCTTGATCGCCGGGATGCTGCCGATCAGCGGATCTGCCTGCAGCCTGGAGAGCAGTTCGGGTGTCCCGTAGGTGACGATGATGTCGACGTCGGCCAGCGTGTCGGCGTTCTCGGCGCTGATGTCCTCGTAGAACGAGGTCGAGCCCTCCGACAGCTTCTTCACGCTCTCGGGGGCGGTCAGCCCGAGGTCGGTGAGGTAGTCGGCGCGGGCGTCGTTGGTGGTGTAGACGCCGAGGGTGCCGAAGTCGGTCGGGTTGAGGTAGACGAAGGCGGCCGACTTGCCCGCGAGCTGCGGGTAACCGGCGACGGCCTCGCTGATCTGGCCCTCCAGATCGGCGATCAGGGCGTCACCCTCGGCGGCGAGGCCCATGCCCGCGGCGTTGACCTTGATGGTGTCGCGCCACGAGGTGCCCCAGGACAGCCCGGGGAAGGCGATGGTCGGCGCAATCTGGGACAGGGTGTCGTACTCCTCCTGCGTGATGCCGGAGAGCCCGGCGAGGATGACATCGGGCGCCACCTCGTTGACCGCCTCGAAGTTGATGCCGTCGGTCTCGTCGAACAGCGCCGGGGTCTCCGCTCCGAGTTCGGCCAGCCGGGCCGCCGTCCACTCGTGCAGGCCGCTGCCGTCGGTGACGCCGTAGGTCTGGGCGGCGAACCCGACCGGTACGACGCCGAGGGCGAGCGCGACGTCGTGATTGGACCAGGCAACCGTCGCCACCCGCTCGGGCTTCGACTCGATGACCGTCTCGCCGTAGGCGTGGCTGACGGTGACGGGGAAGGCAC
>JAEYNS010000368.1 GCA_023412435.1 Actinomycetes bacterium
GGACGCGGGCGCACATCAGCTCGAGGTGCAGCCGCGGCGCGGTGGTGCCCCGCATCTCGGTGAGGCCGACGGCGAGCACCTCGGCGGCCCGGGTGAGCTCACCGGGGCCCAGCGCGCTGGCCTGCGAGCTGAGCCGCTCCGCCTGGTCCGCGGCGACGTCGACCAGGCCGCTGGTCAGGGCGTCCGGGACGGCGGCGACGATGATCAGGTCGCGCAGTCGGCGCAGCAGGTCCTCGGCGAAGCGGCGCGGATCCTGGCCGACCTCGATCACCTTGTCGACGGCGGCGAAGACGCCGTGGGCGTCGCCGGCGGCGAAAGCGTCCATGATCTCGTCGAGCAGCGCGTCGGGGGTGTAGCCGAGCAGCGCGGTTGCCTGCCGGTAGGAGACGCCGTCCTCGCCGGCGCCGCCCAGCAGCTGATCGAGCACCGACAGCGAGTCACGCACCGAGCCGGCGCCGGCGCGCACCACCAGCGGCAGCACGGCGGGCTCGACGGCGATGCCCTCCGCGGCGCAGACCGTGGCCAGGTAGGACGACAGCACCTTCGGAGGCACCAGCCGGAACGGGTAGTGGTGGGTGCGGGAGCGGATGGTGCCCAGCACCTTGTCGGGCTCGGTGGTCGCGAAGATGAACTTCACGTGGGGCGGCGGCTCCTCGACCACCTTGAGCAGCGCGTTGAAGCCCTGCTGGGTGACCATGTGGGCCTCGTCGACGATGTAGATCTTGTAGCGGCTGTGGACGGGGGCGAAGAAGGCCCGCTCACGCAGGTCGCGGGCGTCGTCCACCCCGCCATGGGAGGCTGCGTCGATCTCGATGACATCGATCGACCCGGGGCCGCCGCGGGCCAGGTCGCGACAGGACTGGCACTCACCGCACGGCACCGGGGCGGGGCCCTGGGCACAGTTCAGGGCGCGGGCGAGGATGCGCGCCGAGGTGGTCTTGCCGCAGCCACGCGGACCGGAGAACAGGTAGGCGTGGTTGACCCGGTTGTTCACCAGGGCGCGCTGCAGCGGCTCGGTGACGTGGTCCTGCCCGATGATCTCGGCGAAGGTGTCGGGGCGGTAGCGGCGGTAGAGCGCCAGCGGGGTGTCGGGCCGGCTCATCGGCTCGGCGGTGTTGCGGCGGGCGTCGACCGCCTCCATCAGCGAGGCCGTCACCTCGTCCTGGGAGCGGCCGCTCAGCGTGGCCTCGTCGGGGAGATCGGCCACAGCGATGTCATCCTCCGGCTCCTCGAACAGGCTCGGTCCGTCCTGCACCAGGAGCTCCGGCTCCTCCTCGAACAGGTCGTCGTCGCGCTCGTCCACGGGGTGAACCTTACGGGGTGGCGCGGACAGTCGCGAGGCTTCCGGGCGGCCCGCGGCCGCCGTGGGACGGGTGGGATCGCTGAGGCGGCCGCCGTCGGTTCCGGTGGTGCCGGGCTGCGGGCTCCGGGCAAAGAAAAAGGCCCCCGCGCACCCGGAAGAGCTCACTTACCCTTGCTGTCTTCCGACCCTGGGGGAGTTGGGCGAGGTACCGCCGCGCGGGGAACCACCGCCCACTCTACCCGAAGCCCTCGAGCCCCGCCGACTCGCACAATCCGGTCGCCACAGCCGACATGGGTGCATATCCGCCTCATGCGGTCTCTGGGAACCGGATTCTGCGGCTCCAGCGGTGCCGGTCACTCCTGATGAGGGCCTGGAGGTCGGGCCAGACCTCGGCCCACCCGTGAACCACCTGGTGGTAGGTGAGCCGAATCACCAGGTAGCCGAGCCGGACGAGGGCCCTGTCACGCTCCCGGTCACGGGTGTAGTTGGTGATCCCGGTGTGGTGCTCGTGGCTGTCCATCTCGAGCACGAGACGGTCGCCGACGAGGAGGTCGACTCGGCCTACGCCGGGGATCGCAACCTGAGGCCGTGCTCTCACCCGGTGTTGCTGCAGCCGGTAGCGGACCATCGACTCGGTGCCCGACTGGCTGTTCGGCACGGTGAGTGAGAGCAGTCGGCGTATCCGCTCGGGCTGGTTGTGGGTGAGCCCGACGAGCTCTGGGAACGGGAGGAGGCGGAGGTTCCGGATCGAGTCGAACACGACGACCACGCCCTCGTCGTCGAGGCACCCCATGGCAGGGTTGAGGGCAACGGGGAGCGGATCCACCGCCAACGCGGGAGCGGTCCGGCCACTGCGGCATCGCTTCATCCCGGCAGGGAGGCCCTTGGTCCGGTGATGCTCGGACATTCGTACGTGGAGGTCCGGGGTGGGAGGAACCCACACCCCGTGCTGCGCCAGCGCCGAGAGACAGGTGACCGCCCCACCAACTCGGACAGCGCGGACCACATCCGGGTTGGCTGAGGGGAGGGCGTACCAGCCGCGTCGAACTCGTACGAGCCGGCCGACGGCTACAAGCAGGTCGATCTGAGGTCGCGTCAAGCCGGTTCCGAGCAACTGGGAGAACGTGGCGACGCCGAAGCTGGGTGCGGTCATGACGGGAGTCTTGGCATCCACCGGCGGATGGTTCACCCGACTCGTCTGGCTGTGGATGGCCGGCCCCTTCTCGACCGAACCCGGGCAGTTCTCCACAGAATCCGGTTCCTACAGCCGTCATGAGGCGGATATGCAGCTATCTCGGCTGTGGTGACCGGATTCTGCGGGAGAGGGCTGGCGGAAGGGATGTGGGGCGGAGGCCGGGTTAGCGGACGACGATGGCCTGGAGTTCCCCGACGGGCAGGTCGCGATCGGCGCGGTGGGTGCCGGGGAGGGTGCCCGAGAAACCGGCCACGCTCCAGGCGATGTCCCAGTGGGTGGTGGCGGTGACTGTGTAGTCGCCGTCACCGCGAGCCGCCTGGAGGTAGGTGTAGCCACAGGTCGGCGACGCGGTTCCCGGACGGACCGAGCTGCGGTAGGGAGTGGTGTCGGTGCAGCGCACCGTCTTGCCGTCACCCATCTCGAAGGTGGTCGAGCGGTAGCGCGCCGTGAGCGTGAAGGTGAGTCCGTAGGCCGACACGCTGCTGCGGACGGTGTCGGGTCCCTCGGTCCACAGCCACAGCGGGTAGCCGACCGCAGCCATGTCCCACTCGTTGGCGCTCGGATCTGGGCCGAACTGCGGAGTCGGAGTCGGAAGCTGGAGTCGCACCACAATGCGGCGGGCCAGCGCCTCCGCGGTGGCGCGATCCATCACGTCGACCGGTTCGACCGGGCAGTCCCATGGCGTCAGCAGCTCGCCATCAGCGCCGCGATCGCAGTTGGTGATCGGGCCCGGATTCCCTGTATCCGGGTTGCTGGCGTTCAGTTCCCTACCGCCACTCGAGCTGCGGGGAGGGCGGTCGTCACCTTCCTGGTCGACAGACGTATATGTGCCCTCGACCCAGCCGTCGTCGCCCGTCCCTACCCCTGCGTCATCGGCACGGGCCGGTGGTGCACCTAGCAGTAGCGCAGCCGACAGGAGCACCGCCACCCACCGCATGACTATGGTTCGCATGAAGTCACCCACCGCCCTTCGATGAACGCCATCTTCAGGTC
>JAEYNS010000095.1 GCA_023412435.1 Actinomycetes bacterium
GGCCACCTCGGTGAGGACTCCCCGCTCGTCGACGGTTTCCTCCTCAGGCTCCGGCTCGGTGAGTTCGCGGCGTGGCCGCGGCTGGCTCTCCTCCGGGCCGAGCGAGGCGGCCAGCAGCACCGGGGTCACCGCGGCGAAGGCCCACACCGCAGGCGCCGACAGCGAACGCAGGGTGAGCGCGATCGGAACCTCGTCGCCCGGCTGGGCGTTGGCCAGCCGCTCCTCGAAGCTACCGCCGGCAGGGCCGAGGAGTTCCCCGAACTGCCAGCAGACGATCCCGGCGAGCAGCCCTGCAGCGGCCGCCAGCACCGCGGCGGGCCAGCCGAGCGGTTTGAACCACCGCCACGCCACGATGCCCAGCCCCAGCCCGACGAACACCCCGCACACCACGTACCAGGCGTCGGCGGCGATGAACTCCGTGAGCGCACGCTCGGAGACCGTGGCGGATCCGTCGCCTCGGATCCGGTACGCCGGCAGGTCGACGATGCCCGCCCAGAAGATCGCGGTGAGCCCGCCGACGGCGACCGCCAGCACGGCCAGCAGGCCTACCCAGGGCAACACCTCGGCCCAGCCGTTGGGCTGGCGGGTACCGGTGCCGAAGTCGTCCTCGGCGAGGGTGGTGCTCACGCCCTGAACGCTACACGCTCACGCAGGCGGGCCCCAGCAGCGCCTTGAGGTCGGCCATCAGGGGTCGGGAGGGGGCCACCCGGAGCCCGGCATCCAGCCGCCACACCCTGGCGTGGTTCGACTGGCTGATCAGCCGCACCCGTACCTCGGTCCCGCCCGGGTGGGCGCGCAGCACGCTGCGCAACTGCTCGACGACGGCAGGGGTGCAGCGGGCCGCGGGTAGCGAGATCAGGAGCGGGCCGCCCTCGGCCTCGGTGACGTCGGGGAAGTGCAGCTCGTTGCCCTGCAGTTCGATGCCGTCGTCGCGGGCGCGCACCCGGCCCCGGATCCGGACGATGGTGTCGCTGGCCAGCGAGCCCGCCACGAGTTGGTAGACCTTCGGGAACAGCAGCACCTCGAGCGAGGACTCGAGGTCCTCAACGGTGACGATCGCCCACATCTCGCCGGCCTTGGTCTGCTTGCGGACCACCTGGGTGATCATCCCCGCGATGGTGATCATGCCGTCGCGCGGCCCGTCCTCGGCCCGCAGGGCGCCGATCGACAGTTCCCGGTGGGTCTCGAGGATGTGCTCCAGCCCCTGCAGCGGATGGTCGGAGACGTACAGGCCGAGCATCTCCCGTTCGAAGCCGAGCCGGACCCGCTTGTCCCATTCCGGCAGGTCGGGCACCGGTGAGGCGGTGATCTCCACCCCGCCGCCGAAATCACCGAACAGGTCGTCCTGGCCGTTGGCCTGGTTGCGCTTGAGGTCGATCACCTCGTCGACCTTCTGCTCGAAGCACTCCATCAGCGCCCGCCGGGTGTGGCCCAGCGAGTCGAAGGCGCCCGCCTTGATCAGCGACTCGATGACCCGCTTGTTGCAGACCACGAGCGCGACCTTGTCGAGGAAGTCGTTGAAGTCGATGGCCGGGCCCTGCTGCTCGCGCGCCTCGACGATGCCGCGCACCACGTTGTCGCCGACGTTGCGGATTGCGCCGAGTCCGTAGCGGACGTCCTCGCCGACAGGGGTGAACATGCCGGCCGACTCGTTGACGTCCGGGGGCAGCACCTTGATCCCCATCCGGCGGGCCTCTGCCAGGTAGAGCGCGGTCTTGTCCTTGTCGCTCTTGACCGACTCGAGCAGGGCGGCCATGAACTCGGCCGGATAGTTGGCCTTGAGGTAGGCGGTCCAGTAGGAGACCACGCCGTAGGCCGCCGAGTGGGCCTTGTTGAAGGCGTACGCCGCGAACGGGACCATGATGTCCCACAACGTCTTGATCGCCTGGTCGGAGTAGCCGTTGGCCTTCATGCCGGAGCTGAAGGGCTTGAACTCGGCCGCGAGGACCTCTGGCTTCTTCTTGCCCATCGCCCGGCGCAGCAGGTCGGCCTGGCCGAGGCTGTAGCCCGCCACCCGCTGCGCGATCTGCTGGATCTGCTCCTGGTAGACGATCAGGCCGTAGGTGGTACCGAGGATGTCGTCCAGCGGCTCGGCGAGCTCGGGGTGGATCGGCTCGACCTTCTGGCGTCCGGTCTTGCGCAGCGCGTAGTTGGTGTGGGAGTCGGCCCCCATCGGGCCGGGACGGTACAGGGCGATCGTCGCCGAGATGTCCTCGAAGTTGTCCGGGCGCATCAGCTTCAGCAGCGACCGCAGGCCGCCGCCGTCGAGCTGGAAGACCCCGAGGGTCTCGCCGGACGCGAGCAGCTCGTAGGTGGGGCGGTCGTCCATGTGCCGGCGCAGCTCGTCCAGGTCGAGGTCGATGCCGCGGTTGGCTTTCACGTTGCGGACGGCGTCGTCGAGGATCGTCAGGTTCCGCAGGCCCAGGAAGTCCATCTTGACCAGCCCCAGCGCCTCACAGCTGGGGTAGTCGAACTGGGTGATGATCTGGCCGTCCTGCTCCCGCTTCATGACGGGTACGACGTCGATCAGCGGCTGGCTCGACATGATGACGCCGGCGGCGTGGACGCCCCACTGCCGCTTCAGCCCCTCGATGCCGCGGGCGGTGTCGACCACCAGCTTGACCTCGGGGTCGGAGGCATAGAGCTCCCGGAACTCCCCGCCCTCGGCGTAGCGCTCATGCTCGGGGTTGAAGACGTCCGCCAGCGCAACGTCCTTGCCCTGCGCCGGCGCGGTGTAGGCCTTGGTGAGCTTCTCCCCCAGGCTGAACGGCATCCCGAGCACCCGGCCGGCGTCCTTGATCGCCTGCTTGGCCTTGATGGTGCCGTAGGTGACGATCTGGCAGACCCTGTCGTCGCCGTACTTCTCGGTGACGTAGCGGATCACCTCGCCGCGGCGACGCTCGTCGAAGTCGACGTCGAAGTCGGGCATCGAGGGTCGCTCGGGGTTGAGGAAGCGCTCGAAGATCAGGCCGTGCGGCACCGGGTCGAGGTCGGTGATCCCCATCGCGTACGCACACATCGACCCCGCACCGGACCCGCGGCCCGGGCCCACCCTGATGCCGTTGCGCTTGGCCCAGTTGATGAAGTCGGCGACCACGAGGAAGTACCCGGCGTAGCCCTTGCCGATGATGACGTCCTCTTCGAACTCGGCCTGCTTCAGCGCGTAGTCGGGGACCTCGCCACGGAACCGGCGCTCCAGCCCGCGCCGTACCTCCTTGATGAACCAGGAGGCCTCGCTCTCGCCGTCGGGCACGGGGAACTGGGGCATGTAGGTGCCGGTGCCCTCGGCGAAGCTCGTCGAGCAGCGCTCTGCGATGGCGAGGGTGTTGTCGCAGGCCTCCGGCAGCTCGGCGAACAGTGCCCGCATCTCCGCCGGCGACTTCAGGTAGTAGCCGTTGCCGTCGAACCTGAACCTGCCGGGGGTGTCCTTGTTCGCCCCTGCCGAGACGCACAGCAGGGTGTCGTGGTCCTCGGCGTCGGTGGCGTGGACGTAGTGGAGGTCGTTGGTGGCGACCAGGGGAAGGCCGAGGTCACGTGCCAGCCTGAGCAGGTCGGCGCGGACCCTCGTCTCGATCTCGAGGCCATGGTCCATCAGCTCGACGTAGAAGTTGCCGGCGCCGAAGATGTCGCGGAACTCGGCCGCCGACTCGACAGCCTGCTGGTACTGGCCGAGACGCAGGTAGGTCTGCACCTCACCCGAGGGGCAGCCGGTGGTGGCGATCAGGCCCTTGGCGTAACGGTGGAGCAGCTCCCGGTCGGCGCGCGGCTTATAGAAGAAGCCTTCCAGCGAGCTCAGGGAACTCAGCCGGAACAGGTTGTGCATGCCCTCGTTGTCGGCCGACCACATGGTCATGTGGGTGTAGGCGCCCTTGGACGCGACGTCGTCACCGGTGCCGTCCCCGAACTGGACCCGCTTGCGCTCGCTGCGGTGGGTCTTCGGCGTGAGGTACGCCTCGAGGCCGATGATCGGCTTTACAGCGCTGCCCTGGGCCGCGGTGTAGAACTCGTAGGCGCCGAACATGTTGCCGTGGTCGGTGACCGCCAGCGCCGGCATTCCCATCTGTTCGCAGCCGCGTACCAGGTCTTTCAGGCGCGCGGCGCCGTCCAGCATCGAGTACTCGGAATGCGAGTGAAGATGAACGAACCCGGCCGACACGGGAAGACCCGACCTCCAGACAAGAAACGACGAGCTGTGGGGCGCTGGGGGAAGTCAGCGAGTACCCACCCTAACCCGCACGGCCGACGGTTACCGCCATCGACCCGCGGTGCGGTGACACGGTCAGCGCAGCCCGAGGTTTGCCTGCCTGGTCAGGTCGGGGATGAGGAAGATGTCAATCAGGAGCCACACCCCGACCGCCATGAGGAGAGGGATGCCGATCAGGATGATGGATGTGAAGATGCCGACGATCGTGAGCACCAGCATGGCGACGGCCGACGTGGTCTGGCCGAGATAGAACCGGTGAACACCGAGCCCGCCGAAGAAGAACCAGAGCAGGTATGCGATCCAGATCTCTCTCGGCGATCCAGCCGTGACACCCGCGGGCATCACTGCCACTACCGGTGGATAGCTCGAGGCCGCCCCGGTCGAGCTCGGCGGTGCGAACGGCCCCCACATCAGGCCGTCCCACCATCGAAGCAGTCCCGACTGTGGGTCGGGGTACCAACCCGGAGGCGCTGACCCGGGGTTCGTCATGAGCGGAGACTATCGTCGCGTGCCGCGCCGCGAGGGGACAACCAGCCGATCCGGGGCCTTCCCGTACAGTCGGCCACGCTCAGCCCAGGGCCACCGCTCAGCCGACGACCAGCGGACGGTCGGTGGGCAGGATCGGCTTGGGCAGCAGGGTCTCCCCCTGCAGGAAGGCGTCCACCTCGTTGGCGCAGGCCCGGCCCTCGGCGATCGCCCACACGATCAGGGACTGGCCACGGCCGGCGTCACCGCACACGAAGACCCGCGGCACGTTGGTGGCGAAGGTGTCGTCCCGTGCGATGTTGCCGCGGACGTCGAGGTCGACGTCCAGCTGTTCGACGAGTCCGGCCCGCTGCGGGC
>JAEYNS010000012.1 GCA_023412435.1 Actinomycetes bacterium
GGCTCGGTGCCGACGGTCGGCGGCAGGCGGAGACGGTGTGCACGCTCGACCGCGACCGGAGGCCGATCGCTACAGCAGACCCGCGTCGCGGGCCCGCCGGACCAGCTCTTGACGGGTGGCCGCACCGAACTTCGCCCGCAACGTGACGACCTGCTTGCGCACCGTGTTTCCCGACACGTGAAGGGCCGCGGCGATCTCGGGAACGGACTGCGGTCCGGCCAGCAGCGGCAGGAGCAGTTGCTCGCGTCGGCTGAGCGAGATCGTCGCCCCTATCCGGCGGGGGTCGGGGGAGAGTTCCGCAATCCGCCCGAGCATGAGCTCCAGCCCCGGCACCGTGTCGGGGGTCACTGCACCCAGCAGCTTGTCGCGGGCCTCCGGCGGCACCAGCGCCACAGCCAGCCAGTGGTCGTTCTCGCTGCAGGCCAGGACGGCGACCTGCGCCGCCGGGACCCATTCCTGGGCCGGCGTGCTGGTGTCGAGCGCCAACGCCGAGGCTCGGGCCACCTGCATGATCACCCTGTCGACGAGCGAGGTCTCGGGATCGTGCAACGTCACTTCTGCCGCCTGGACGGCCGCCGCGTGGTCCCCCGACCAGAGCAGGGTGAGGGCCATGACCGTCCGGCCCGAGTCCTCCGGGAGAGAGGCCGCCACATCGAGGGCTGTCCGGTACGCCCCGAGCCGGTTGAGCAACGCGACCCGTCCCCGTCCCACCAGGATCGCGCCCAGCGTGCCCCGGTGTTCGAGCCAGACCATGCCGTGCCGGGCGATCGCGGCGTCGGTCCGGTTCAGGGTTTCCGCCGGGTCGCCCCACAGCGCGCCGATCACCTTCTGCAGGAAGACCACACCGGTCCAGCCCGGAGCGCCGGCCGGCATGGAGTCGAACTCCGCCAGAACCGCCTCGCAGGCGGCCCTGTCGAGATGGCGCAGCGCGGCCAGCGCGCGCGCCAGCCGCCCGGACATCTCGTCCTGGAACTCGAGTCCGATGCCGAACATCGGCCCGTCGCCGGAACGGTGCTCCGGCGCACTGGGGAGACCGGCCAGTTCGAGGACGAAGTTGGTAGCGCCGCGGACCATCCACTCGGCGAGTTGCGGATCCAGCGCGAGCGCGAAATCGGCCTCGGTGATGACGCGACGCAGGTCGGCCCTCGCCAGGGCGATCCGCGCGGACGCCGCCCGGAAGGTGACCTCGACGACAGCACTGGGCGGGTCGAGGTCGTGGCGACGCTCGGCGATGAACGCCGCCACTTCCTGCTGGGTCTGCCAGGCCGCGTCCAGGGCGGCGGACGGTGGAGAGGACGGCAGGAAGCGCTGGGCCAGCATCCAGATCGAGCCCGCGGCCACCGCGGCGTCCGTGCTGGTCGTCTCGCGCCAGCGGGAGTGCAGAGAGACCGCGTCGGCCACCACGCGGAGGATCGCCACGCTCTCCCTGCGTCCGGGCCCCGCGGTGTACCCGCCCACTGCCGCCCACGCCCAGGTGAGCAGCGGGTTGATCCGGCGCGCCTCTCCGGGCAGCGTGTCGAGCAGCCTGACGACGTCGGGGGCCTGCTCGCCGCCGCGCCGCCGGACGCCGTTCAGCCAGGCGGCGTCGATGGATTGCCAGTCCTGCAGGATCAGGGCCCAGCGCAGCGCGTCGCCACACACGTCGGGGTCACGGTTGCCGAGCCAGTGGACGAGCATCCGCCGGGCTACGCGACATTCGTGCTCGTCCAGCGCACCCAACTCGGCGGCCGTCGAGAGCGGGCGGAGCGAGGCCGTCTCCTCGTCCCAGTCCGCCAGGCCACGTGTCGTGGCCAGCGCGCGGAACCGCTGCCACTGGATCTCCGATCCGGGTGCCGCCGCGGCCACGAGGAAGCGGAAGCGTGGCTCGTCCAGCCGGGTCCACAACCGCAGCGACGCGAGCAGGTCGTCGGCGGCCCCGGTGTCGGTCGAACCGGGGTCGGGAGGGTGCTCGGCGGGTGGCTGCGGCCCGGGGTTCACCACGACGCATCACCACGCGTTGCCGCGCTGGCGGCGTCCCCCGACGGTAGCTCGGCGGCGGCGGCGGGGTGGCGGCCGACCGGCCATCCCTGCCCGATCATGCAGTCATGATTACACGGTTCAGCCCCGCCGTCTCTGCCCGGGCGCGCCGACGCGTGTCGCGGTGCCCACCCGCGCAGGCGGACACCCGCCGCGGATCGGCCGCTGAGAAGCGGGGACACCGGCAGGGCTCAGGTGAATCAGCACCAATGGGGGAAACCGAACTGGACCACTCCCGGTACCAAAACCCTTCCTCGGGCCTTCCGGGGTCGAAACCGTCCCGACCGGCGCGGCACAGTTGATGGGTCGGAGGTTTGCCCCCCAGACCTCCGATCGGGTCACCCGCCGCGTCCGGGCCGCAAGGCCAGAGTGCTCCTCCCGTGAGGGACGCGGCGAGTCCGCCCCGGCTCCCTCCCCCCGAGTCGTGGGCACTGGCCGGGGTCGGGTACGCCCCGGCTCCGGCCAGCAAACCCCCCTCCACCCGTCGATGGGACGCTCACACCCGCTTCGCTCCCACGGGCTCACCCGGATAGGGTCTACCGGTGAACGAGAATCACCCCGACCTCTCCTCCGACGCCGGATCCGGCAGGGGAGCGGAGCCCGACTTCGCCGACCTCGGCCTCGACGACCGCCTGTTGCGGACCCTGCGCGATGTCGGGTACGAGACCCCGTCGCCGATCCAGGCCGCCACCATCCCCGCCCTGCTCGAGGGCCGCCACGTCGTGGGCCTGGCGCAGACCGGCACCGGCAAGACCGCCGCCTTCGCGTTGCCGATCCTCGCCCGGCTCGACCTCAAGCAGAAGGCGCCGCAGGCCCTGGTGCTGGCCCCGACAAGGGAGTTGGCCCTGCAGGTGTGTGAGGCCTTCCAGAAGTACGCCGGCCGGCTGCCGGGGGTGCACGTCCTGCCCGTCTACGGCGGACAGGGCTACGGCGTGCAGTTGAGCGCCCTGGCCCGCGGCGTCCACGTCGTCGTCGGAACGCCCGGACGGATCATGGACCACCTCGAGAAGGGCACGCTCGACCTCACCCAGCTCCGGTTCCTCGTGCTCGACGAGGCCGACGAGATGCTCAACATGGGGTTCGCCGAGGATGTCGAGACGATCCTGGCCGACACCCCGTCCGACAAGCAGGTGGCACTGTTCTCGGCGACGATGCCCGCCCAGATCCGGAAGCTGTCGAAGCGCTATCTCAGCGATCCGGTCGAGTTCCAGGTCAAGGGCAAGACCTCCACGGCGCCCAACGTCCGGCACCGCTACCTCGTCGTGTCCTACCCGCAGAAGGTGGACGCGCTCACCCGCATCCTCGAGGTCGAGAACTTCGAAGGCATGATCGTCTTCGTCCGGACCAAGGGTGAGACCGAGACGCTCGCCGAGAAGCTGCGCGCCCGTGGGTTCTCGGCCACAGCGATCAACGGCGACATCGTGCAGGCCCAGCGGGAGCGGACGATCGGGCAGCTCAAGTCGGGCAAGCTCGACATCCTGGTGGCGACCGACGTGGCGGCCCGCGGCCTTGACGTCGACCGGATCACCCACGTCGTCAACTTCGACATCCCCACCGACACCGAGGCCTACGTCCACCGGGTCGGACGGACCGGACGGGCCGGCCGCAGCGGGGACGCGATCTCGTTCGTGACCCCCCGTGAACGCAGGCTGCTCTCCGCTATCGAGCGGGCGACCCGGCAGGCGCTCACCCCGATGGCGATGCCGAGCGTCGAGGACGTCAACGCCACCCGGCTGACCCGGTTCGACGACAGGATCACCCAGGCGCTCGACTCCGACCGGCTGGGGTTCTTCCGCGAGGTGGTCGCCCACTACGTCAACGAGTACGACGTGCCGGAGGTGGACGTCGCCGCCGCCCTCGCCCTCACCCTGCAGGGTGACGAGCCGATGCTGCTCGATCCCGATTCGATCGACCGGCCGGTGCCTGCCGTTGAGGGGCCGCGCCGCGGCGACGCCGACAGCGGCCGCGAACGCGGACGCCGGACCGGCCGCCCCGACGGCGCCGCAGCGCTGGCGACCTACCGGATCGCCGTCGGCAAGCGGCACAAGATCGCGCCCCGACAGATCGTCGGGGCGCTGGCCAACGAGGGCGGGCTGCGTCGCCAGGACTTCGGCCATATCGAGATCCGGCTCGACCACTCCCTGGTCGAGCTGCCGGCCCAGCTGCCGCCAGGGGTCTGGGAGGCGCTGCGCTCGACGAGGATCTCCGGCAAGCTGATCGAGCTGTCGCTGGACCGCCAACGCGACCGCGAGTCGAAGCCGCGCCGCAAGCCGCGGCGGTCCTGATGCTGGCCGGCGACCTGCCCGATTCCTTCCGGCGGTTCGCCGACACCACTGCGCAGCGCGCGCCGCTCTACTCGCGGCTGTCACCAGGGATCGCCGCCCGGCCGGACGTGCTGGGGATCCTCGAAGAGGCGCCCGAAGCCCACCGCGTCCCGGTGAACCTGTTCGCCGCCGTCCACGACCTGCTGCTCGCCGACCCCGGTGAGCCGCTGGCCGCGTGGTACCCGAACCTGACCGCCGAGCCACGCACCGACGACCCGCTCGGCGCCTTCGTCGAGTTCTGCTCCAGGCACCGCGATGCGCTGGTCGAACGGGTGAGTACCCGGTTCCCGCAGACCAATGAGGTAGGACGCGGCGCGCTCCTGCTGGTCGGACTGGCGGCGGTCGAGGCGGCGGGGCGGCCGCTGGCCCAGCTCGACGTCGGCGCGTCAGCGGGCCTCAACCTGCTGCTCGAGCACTACGGCTACGACTACTCGGGGCACCGGCTCGGCCCCGACCGGTTGGTGCTGCCCTGCGAGGTCTCCGGGACGGGGGAACTGCCTGCCGCGGTGCCGTCCTTCAGTCGTCGCCTCGGTCTGGACCGCGACCCGGTCGATCTGGAGGACCCGGAGCAGGCCCGCTGGCTCGAGGCCTGTGTCTGGCCCGACCAGACCGACCGGTTCCACCGGCTGCGGACCGCGATCGGCATCGCCCGGGAGCAGCGGGTCGAGGTTCGCCGCGGCGATGCGGTGGCCGACCTGGCCGAGGCGCTCGACGCCCTCGGCGACACCGGCCATCCGGTCGTGACCACGAGCTGGGTGCTGAGCTACCTGACCGACGAGCAGCGGGCCGGCTTCGTCGACGAGCTCGCCCACTGGGCGGGCCGGGGGCGCGACCTGTCCTGGGTGTACGCCGAGGCCCCTGCCTATGCCGGCGGGTTGCCCGGGTTCGAGGACGGTCCGGCGCCGGAACTGACGGTGTTGGGGGTCGTCGAGTGGCGCGGCGGCGTCCGTACCGTCCGGCACCTCGCCACCTGCCACCCGCACGGCTACACCCTTCGGTGGCTGTGACCACGGGGATCGTCTGGCAGGCTTGAGCGCATGAGCGGTCTCTTCGCATCCCGCGGCAGCGCCGGCGAGCCGTGGTTCCGGGTGGGCCGCCTCGAGGTGGGCACCGTCATGCTGGTCGTGCTCGGCGTCGTGGCGTCCTGGTTGGCCTGGGTGGTGGCGCCCGGTCTTCCGCAGGCGCTCGCCTACGCACCCGAACTGCTGGGCAGCGGGCAGGTGTGGCGACTGGTCACCTGGCCGCTGGCGAACGACCTGTCGCTGTGGAGCATCATCAGCCTGTTCTTCTTCTGGTACTTCGGCACTGACCTGGAGCGGGCGATCGGACGCACTCCGATGGCCTGGCTGCTGGTCGGTATCTGGGGGAGCCTGACCGCTGCTGCGACGGCGGTCGGGCTGCTGCTGGCCGGTGGCTGGGGGCTGGCGGGGATCAGCGTCGTCCAGTTCGCCGTGCTGCTGGTCTGGATCGCCGAGTACCCCGACCGGCGCTTCCTGTTCAACATTCCTGCCTGGGTCTTCGGCCTGGTGCTGGTCGCGCTGCAGGTGCTGCAGGCGGTGGCCGCCCGCGACCTCGGCGGGCTGCTCAGCCTGCTGTTGGGTCTGGCCCTGATCGCGATCACCGCGCGGCGCGTCGGGCTGCTCTCCCACTTCTCCTGGATCCCCGGTGCGGTCGGCAGCAGGCGCCCGCGGCAGCGGGTCCGCAGGGAGCCGAAGGTGAGCCGGGCCCAGGCCAGGCAGGATGCCCGCAGCATGACCGACAGGGAGCGGCTGGACGCGCTCCTGGACCAGATCAACGAGCGCGGCCTCAACAGCCTCACCGACGCCGAGCGCAAGGAACTGCTGCGGCTGCGCGACCGGCTCCGCCGCACCTAGCCCCGAACCCGAAAACCGGTTCCGGATCGCGACCCGAGGGAACATTGCCCTCCGGTGGCGATCCGGAACCGGTCTGCGGGAAGGGTGTCAGCCCTCGCCGCCGGTGCGACGCAGCACCTCGGAGAGCCGCTCGGCGGCGGCGATGACGGCAGGGGCGTGCAGCCGTCCGGGCTGGCGGGAGAGCCGCTCGATCGGCCCTGAGACGCTGACCGCTGCGATCACCTTGCCGCTGGGGGAGCGCACCGGCGCGGACACCGAGGCCACGCCGGCCTCGCGCTCGGCCACCGACTGAGCCCAGCCGCGGCGGCGGACGGTGGCCAGCGCCACGGCGGAGAAGGAGGCGTTCTGCAGTCCGCGCTGGATCCGGTCCGGGTCCTCCCAGGCGAGCAGCACCTGGGCGGCCGAGCCGGCGGCCATCGTCAGCTGGGAGCCGACGGGGATGGTGTCGCGCAGGCCGGACGGACGCTCCGCGGCGGCGGCGCAGACCCGGAAGTCGCCCTGCCGGCGGAACAGCTGGGCGGACTCGCCGGTGATGTCACGGAGCCGGGCCAGGACGGGGCCCGCGGTCGCCAGCAGGCGGTCCTCACCGGCGGCCGAGGCCAGCTCGGTCAGGCGCGGCCCCAGCACGAAGCGGCCCAGCAGGTCGCGGCTCACCAGGCGGTGGTGCTCCAGCGCGACGGCCAGCCGGTGCGCTGTCGGTCGCGCCAGGCCGGTGGCAGTGACCAGCCCGGCGAGGGTCGTGGGGCCCTGTTCCAGGGCGGTGAGCACGAGAGCTGCCTTGTCGAGGACGCCGACGCCGCTAGAGTTGTCCATAGGGTGATACTGCCGTCTCGTATCATGAAATGCAAGTCTGATACGGTGGCGGGGTTGACGAGGCCTGCGCAGGCGGGCGGTACCGACTGGAGACCGATGGGCAAGACACTCAGTGACAAGGTGTGGGACAGCCACGTAGTCCGCACGGCGCCGGGCGAACCGGATCTACTCTACATCGACCTCCACCTCGTCCATGAGGTGACGAGCCCCCAGGCCTTCGACGGCCTGCGGCTGGCCGGGCGCACGGTCCGGCGCACCGACCTCACCATGGCCACCGAGGACCACAACACCCCGACGCTCAACATCCTCGCTCCGATCGCCGACCCGGTCTCGCGGCTCCAGGTCGAGACGCTGCGCCGCAACGCCGACGAGTTCGGCGTCCGCCGCCACTCCCTGGGCGACAAGGACCAGGGTGTGGTCCACATCATCGGCCCCCAGCTGGGCCTGACCCAGCCCGGCCTGACCGTGGTCTGCGGCGATTCCCACACGTCCACCCACGGCGCCTTCGGCGCGCTGGCCTTCGGGATCGGAACCTCCGAGGTCGAGCACGTACTGGCCACCCAGACGCTGCCGCAGGCCCGCCCCAGGACGATGGCGGTCAACATCAACGGCGAACTGCCCGAGGGCGTCACCGCGAAGGACATCGTGCTGACCCTGATCGCACGGGTCGGCACCGGCGGCGGCCAGGGCTACATCGTCGAGTACCGCGGTGACACCATCCGCAACCTCTCCATGGAGGGCCGGATGACCATCTGCAACATGAGCATCGAGTGGGGCGCCAAGGCAGGGATGATGGCCCCCGACGAAACCACCTTCGCCTACCTGAAGGGGCGGCCGCACGCCCCGCAGGGTGACGACTGGGACGCCGCCGTCGCGTACTGGAAGACCCTGTACTCCGATCCCGACGCGGTCTTCGACAAGGAGGTGGACATCGACGCCACCCAGCTGACCCCGTTCGTGACGTGGGGCACCAACCCCGGCCAGGGAGTCCCGTTGGGCGCCGCCGTGCCGAGCCCTGAGGACTTCTCCGACCCGGTCGACAAGGCCGCCGCGCAGCGGGCGCTGACCTACATGGACCTGCAGGCCGGCACCCCCATGCGCGACATCAAGGTCGACACCGTGTTCCTCGGCTCCTGCACCA
>JAEYNS010000028.1 GCA_023412435.1 Actinomycetes bacterium
GCGCACCCCGGTGCCGGACTTCTACCGGGTCGATACCGCGCTGATCCTTCCCCAACTGTCGGCTGCTGACTGGAAGCTGACCGTGGACGGGCTGGTGGCGGCCCCCTTCGAACTGACCTGGGCCGAACTGGTGGCCCTGCCGATGATCGAGCGGGACATCACGCTGACCTGTGTGTCGAACGAGGTCGGCGGCCCGTACTGCGGCTCCACCCGCTGGCTCGGGGTGCCGGTGGCCGACCTGTTGCGCCGCGCCCGGCCCGACCCGTCTGCCGACATGGTGCTCAGTCACTCGGTCGACGGGTTCACCGCGAGCACGCCGCTGGCCGTCCTGCTCGACGGCCGCGATGCGATGATCGCTGTCGCCATGGACGGCGAGCCACTGACCCAGGTGCACGGCTACCCGGCCCGGCTGCTCACGCCGGGGCTGTACGGGTACGTGGGAGCGACGAAGTGGCTCAGCCGGCTGAAGGTCACGACCTTCGCCGCCGACGAGGCCTACTGGACGATGCGCGGCTGGGCCGAGCAGGCGCCGGTGAAGACCGCCTGCCGGATCGACACCCCCCGGGGCCAGGTATCCGGCGGTGCCGCGGTGATCGGGGGAGTCGCCTGGGCTACCCACCGCGGCGTCGGGCGGGTCGAGGTCAGGGTGGACGAAGGCCCCTGGCAGGAGGCACGGCTCGGGCCGGACGTCGGGCTCGACTACTGGCGCCAGTGGTACCTGCCCTGGCAGGCGGAGACCGGCAGGCACCTGCTCGCGGCCAGGGCGTACGACGCGGCTGGCGTGCCCCAGATCGCCGAGGTCCAGGGGGTGTTGCCGGACGGGGCGACCGGCTACCACGTCGTCGAGGTCTGGGCGTCGTAGGCTGCGGCATGGCCTACGAAGCGAAGACCCATCCGACGGACGAGTCGGTGCTGGCATTCCTGCACACAGTGGAGCCTCCCCGACGACGCGAGCAGGGGCTCGCCCTGTTCGACATCTTCACCGAGGTCACCGGGGCCGAGGCCAGGATGTGGGGCCCGTCCATCGTGGGCTTCGGACGCGTCCGCTACACCTACCCGACTGGGCACTCCGGCGAGATGAACCGGGTCGGGTTCAGCCCGCGGAAGGCGGCGTTGACCCTGTACGGACTCACCCTCTACGGCACCAACGGCGATCTGCTCGAGCGGCTCGGCAAGCACAAGACGGGGAAGGGCTGCCTGTACCTCAGCAACCTCGAGGACGTCGACCTCGAGGTGCTGCGTGAGCTGATCCGGCGCGGCTGGGCCGGCGAGGGCAGCCTCGAGGATGGCCGCCCCGGTACGGTCCTCGAGGTTCTCGACTGATGGGTCGCCCGGCTAGCTTCGCGGTGGCGTCAGGAAGCGGGCGTGCAGCCGGGGACGTTGGCCGGGATCGGCCCGCCGGGGAGGGATCACCTCGGGCAGGCCGTCGGCGCGCAGCCGAACCTGCCATCGGTCGGCGGTGGGGTCGTGGCCCGGCTCGACGATCCCGTGGTGGTGCGGGCAGACCAGGACGAGGTTGGCAAGATCCGTAGCGCCACCAGCCCACCACGGCCTGAGGTGATGGGCGTGGCAGGCGTGGGGCGGCTTCTCGCAGCCGGGGAAGATGCAGCCGCCGTCGCGCAGGTCGAGGGCGGCCCGGATGGGTGCTGTGACGAGCCGCTGTGCCCGCCCGACATCCAGCACCTGGGAGGGGCCACCGAGCACCGCCGGAAGGAGTTCCGCGTCGCAGAGCAGTCGCCGCAACACGCCCGGGGCCAGGGGCTCGCCGCTGCCGGTGACGTGACCGCACACCAGCCCGGCGTCCGCCGCCGCCTTGACCAGCTTGTCGTAGGACATCGTCACGACGATGCGGGGCCGGTCGCCGCCGCCGGACGGGGCGAGTGCCTGCTGGGAGTGGTGATGCACCAGGGCGAGCAGGGCGTCCGCCCGCCGCATCCCAGGGGTGATGGTCTCGGCGAGGGGGTCACGCGCCTCGAGAACGGCGCGCTTCTCGGCCTCGGCGTAGGCGTCCACGATCCTGATGAACGGCTCGGCCGACGCGACCGGCAGGCTGCCGCGGATCACCACAGAGCCCTGCCCGTCCCCGGCGAACTCGAGGAAGCGGCGAGATCGGGCGATCCGCTCGCGGCGTTCCAGGCGGGCCGCTTCGAGCGCCTCTGCGGTGTCCGGTGAGAGGACCTCGACCAGGTGGCCGGTGAGCCGGCGCAGCTCGGCGGCGTTGTGGGTGGCGGCGAAGCCGACCATCAGGTGCTGCCCCTGCTCGACAACCTCGTCGTCGAACTCCTTCGGGAGATCGGACAGCACGCTGGTGATCGCCTCGGCCTGCCCGGGCAGGACGTCGCCGGAGTCGGCGGCCGCACCCACCACGGCGAACCGCTCCAGGCCTTCGCCGGCCTTGACCAGCCGCCGGGCTTCGCGCGCGGTCAGGTTCACGGCGTCGACCAGCCACGTGGTGGTGGAGGTGCGGTGCGCCGTCCAGGCCGCCTCGGTGCCCTCGATGCGGGCCGCGAGACGCTGTTGCCAAGCCTGCAGCCTGGCGTCGAGCCGGAGCGCAGCCTTCAGCAGCGCGAGCTGCTCGGCGTCCGACGGCAGCCGCAGCCGGTCATCGGTGAGGGCGTCGAGGGCGACACCGATGACGGCCAGCAACTGGCTGTCGGTGTACTGCTCGAACGCTGCCTCCATGACCCCACGCTACGGGCCGCCACTGACAGTTCAGGTAGTATCAGGCCTTGTCAACACGGGAAACTGTGCAATCAGACCGCACGCATGAGCGGTCACAGAGAGCGCCCAACTAGTCGGGTGCCTGGGCGAAGGTCAGCGTGGCGTGGGCCGCGGCGTCGGCCATCAGGCCCAGGACCTCGCGGTCGATGGTGTCCAGCCGGTCGCAGGGCGCGTGGTAGCACGGGTCGGCGCCCTCGTCCGCACCGGTGAACAGCCCGCCGACCGCGATCCCCGCGGCGGCGAACGAGGCGTGGTCACTGGACGGGAAGCTCACCGCCTCGGGCGTCACTCCTTGTGAGCGAAGGAATTCGGTCAGCACGCTGCGGACCGCTGCGGACCCGTCCGGCCACCCCTGCCCGCCGTACACCGAGGGGACGGGGTTGGGTGAGCCGATCATGTCGAGGTTGAGGTAGAGGACGGTCGCGCCGCGCGCGGCCTGGTCGAGTTGGGCGACGTAGTGCTCGGAGCCGTGCAGGCCGTCCTCCTCGCCGCCCCAGAAGGCGAACCGGACCCGGTGGTGCGGGTCAACGCCCAACGCGGCGAACTGCACCGCGGTCTCGAGGACTGCCGCCACTCCGGTGGCGTTGTCGTTGATGCCCGGCCCGTCGGCGACGCCGTCCAGGTGGGCACCCAGGACGATCGTCTGCCCGCTCTCGCCGGCGGTGTCGGCGAGCAGGTTCTCGGTGGCGACGCGGGTCACCGAGGCGTCGACCGTGACGGTGAGGCGGGTGCCGGGCTGGGCGGCCCACTCGGCACCGAGGGCGAAGGTGGTAGCCATCACCGGGATGTCGACCTGACTGCCGAGGCTGCCCGAGAACAGCCCGGTCCGGTCCTGGTCGTCGCCCTGGTTGAAGACAAGCACCGCGCTCGCTCCCGCGGCCACGGCGTGGCCAACCTTGGTGGCGAACTGGCACGTGCCGCGCTGCACCAGCGCGATGGTGCCTCGCGGAAAGCCGGTGAAGTCGGTCGCCTCGCACGCGCTGGTGGTCGACCGGTCCCCGTCGAGGTTCACGTCGACCGGTACCACCGCGGCCGTCACCGAACCCGTCCCGGAATAGGCGAGCGGACGGTGGTCGCGCAGCGCCGCGTACTCGGTGCGGCCGGGGGCTGTGCGCAGCAGCGTCGCAGTGGTGAACTCGGGCTTGTCGTAGCCGAACCGCTGGCGCTCGACCCGGTAGCCGGCCCGTTCGAGGGTTTCGGCCACGTAGTCCACCGAGGCTGCATAGCCGGCGGTCCCGGCGGCGCGGTTCCCGCCGTTGGTGTCGGCGATCTGCTGCAGGGCGTTGAGGTGCGCGGTGAGGGCCTCGCTGGTCACCGCGGCACGGAGTTGCTCGGAGTCCACCGGGGCCGGGGCCGGGTCCGGTGCGGGCTGCGCCAGCACGGCCACCACGACGACCAGCGTGAGGGACGCGATCACAGCCGCCGCTGCGACCACGGACCTCCGGGTGGGACGCGCCACGCACCGACGCTACCCGGCCACCCCAGCCGCGGCCCTTCTCTCCTGGGCGTTCAGCGCCTAGGGTGCCGGGGCATGGCACTCAACCAGCGTGACCGGCGCTTCCGGGCGCGGGCCGGCGACCTGGCGGAGACGGCCCTCGAGGCCGGCGACGAGCCCTTCGGCTCGGTCCTGGTAGGGGCCGATGAGGTCGTCATGTTCGAAGACCACAACCGCGTCGCCGGAGGTGACCAGACGCGGCACCCCGAGTTCGCGATCGCCCGCTGGGCCGCCGAACACCTCACCCCCCAGGAGCGGGCGAACGCCACCGTCTACACCTCAGGAGAGCATTGCGCGATGTGCGCAGCCGCTCACGGCTGGGTCGGGCTGGGACGCATCGTGTACGCCGCTTCGTCGGCCCAACTGCGGCAGTGGGGGCAGGAGGCGGGGCTGCCCGACCCGCCGGTCGCCGCGTTGCCGATCACCGGGGTCGTCCCCGAGGCGGTCGTCGAGGGCCCGGACGCCGCGTTGTCGGAGCGGGTCCGCGACCTGCACGCGCGGTGGGTGGAACAGGCTGTGGCAGGTCGATAGCGGCGGTCGCTCGGGTTCAGCGTCGGCGGGACGCCGCCCAGGCGAGCAGGCGGTCCGCGGGGCCCGCGTTGACGACGCGCTCCGCGGTGACACCGCACCGGGCCGCGCGGTCGCACCCGATGTACTGCCAGTCGAGTTGGCCAGGGGCGTGGGCGTCGGTGTCGATGGAGAACCGGCAGCCCGTCTCGACGGCAAGGTTCAGCAGGTCGAGCGGGGGGTCCTTGCGCTCGGGTCGGCAGTTGATCTCGACCGCCACGTCGTGGTCGCGGCAGGCGGCGAAGACCGCCGCTGCGTCGAACTCCGACTGCGGACGTCCGCGCCCGCCCACTATCCGTCCGGTGCAGTGGCCCAGGATGTCCAGGTTGGGGTCACCGATGGCGGTGAGCATGCGTCGGGTCATCACGTCGCGAGGCGAGCGCAGCTTCGAGTGGACGCTGCCGACCACGATGTCGAGGCCGGTGAGCACATCGGGCAACTGGTCGAGGCTCCCGTCCTCGTTGATGTCGACCTCGATGCCGGTCAGCACCCGGAACGGGGGTGCGCCAGCGGTTGCCTCCTCGGCGAGCCGGGCGTTGACGGCCCCGACCTCGTCCAGTTGTTGCAGCAGCCGCTCGGTGGTGAGCCCGTTGGCGACGGTCAACCGGGGGGAGTGGTCGGTGAGCACGATGTACTCGTGCCCCAGCGAGCGGGCGGCGAGGGCCATCTCGATGATCGGGCTGCCGCCGTCCGACCACAGGGAGTGGGTGTGGCAGTCGCCCCTCAGCGCAGCCCGCAGCGCGTCACCCGCGACAGCGAACGGTGCCGGCTCGGCCTCGAGGGTGGCCAGGTAGCCGGGTACCTCGCCGGCCAGCGCCTCCAGGATCACGGCCTCGGTCGTGGCGCCCACGCCGGGGAGCGTCCGCAGCCGTCCGGTCGCAGCCAGCCGCTCCAACTCACCGGGCACCAGCGCCTCGAGGGTCCGGGCGGCTCGCCGGAAGGCGCCGGACCGGTAGGTCGGCGCGCTGGAGCGCTCGAGCAGGAACCCGATCCGCTTGAGGGCCTCGACCGCGTCCATGGAGCCCAACCCTAGGCGTACCCGCCGCCGCCGTCCCGAGACGTTCCCGCCGAGGGCCATGGGGTTCTACGCTGGCGCCCGTGTCGCAGGTGTACCCAGTCGAGCAGGCGGAGCCTGCCTATGCCGCCCGCCTGACCCAGTTGAGTGGCAGCGACTGGCTGGCCTTGCGTGAGGCGCTGGAGCGGGTCGATGCGGCAGCGTCCTTCGGCTTCTGGACGGACTCCGTCCAGCAGTCTGACGGCACCTGGCTGATGCCCTACGCGACGCTGTCGGCGGAGAGCGAGGGCTTCCTGCGGGCCTTCGCCGGTCTGGGACTCCACATCCCCTTCGACTGGACAACCTGGGATCACGGACGGCGCCTCGCCAACGAGCCCGAGCTGCTGAACGAGGCGACTCCTGCGCAGGGCGCCATGCTGATCGTCGCGCTGTCCCGCTCCGACCGGTTCGTCGAGGGCGCCTTGCTGGACGCCTTCGACAGCGGTCTGATCCAGCACGCGGCCCGGCGGATCCTCACGGCGTCCGAGGACGGAGGGAGGGCGGCAGCGGGCAGCCTGCTGATCAGGGCGGCCGAGCCGGCGGAGTACGAGGTGCTCGGTGACCTCCTGGTCGCCGCCTACCGGGAGCTGCCGCCGATGGAGGGCAGCGACTCCTACTTCGCAAGGCTTCGCGATGTCGCCGGACGCGTGGCAGCGGCCGAAGTGCTGGTGGCGGTCAGCGGCGACCGGGTGGTCGGCGGGGTCACCTTCGTCGGACGCGGCGGTCCGATGGTCGATATCGCGCGTGAATCGGAGGCGGAGATCCGGATGCTCGCCGTCGATCCCACCAGCCAGAGCGCCGGCGTGGGCAGGGCCCTGACGATGGCGTGCATCGAGCGGGCAAGGGCGATCCCCGGGTGCCGGCGTATCGTGCTGTCGACGCGAACCGATATGACGAGAGCGCGCTCGATGTACGAGCGCCTCGGCTTCCGCCGGCTTCCCGAGCGAGACTGGTCGCCACTTCCCGAGCTCACGCTGTTGGCCTACGCCCTGGAGCTGGACAGCTGAGAGGACCCCCCGGGGCCGGCGCCTGCATCGTGCCCGGAGGTGGGTGACGCGTGCGGAGCCGCGATACCCTGAGGGGTATCAGTTCCGTCGTGAAGGAAGCCTCATGCGTCAGATTCGCCGGTTCGTCGGTCTCATCGTCGTGGCTCTTGTCCTGACGCCCCTGCTCGCGAGCAGCGCGGCGACGCCGGCCGATCGGCTGGACGTCTCCACGGCCACGGTGATCGACGTGAGGACGCCCGCCGAGTACGCCGACGGCCACCTGGACGGCGCGGTCAACATCGACCTGCAGTCCGGCTCCTTCGCCGCCGAGGTGTCGGCGTTGCCCGCCGACGCCTCGTACATCGTCTACTGCCGGTCGGGCAATCGCTCCGCGCAGGCGGTCGAGGTCATGCGGCAGGCGGGCTTCACCCGGGTCGTCGACGCCGGCGGCATCGCCGCCGCTGCCGAGCGCACCGGACTCGCGGTGGTCGTCGGCTAGGAGTCCGACGGCACGGAACGCTGGCTCCTCACCATCGCCGCCTGCCACGCTGTCTCCATGGACGAGCACGACCTCTTGCTGCGCCACGCCGAGCGGTGGGCTGTCGATCATGGCCGCGCCATCGACCTGGAGCTTCTGGCGGAGGCGTTGAGGCTCCGCTCGACCCATGACGGGCTGGCCGCCAACCGATGGCCCGAGCGGAGCGTCGCGCACCTGATGCTTGTGAGGTGGCCGGCCCATGGGCCGCTCGACCCGCCCGACGTGCAGTCGCTGCTGGCCACGCTGGAGTCGTTCTGGCGGTTCCTGCGCAACACCGGGCGGATGGCGGGCGGCTCGGCCGAGCCGGCATCGCTGATCAGAGAGGCGAAGTCGGCCGGACGCCAGATGGTCAAGGCGTGCGCCGACCCGGCCAACATGGGCCCGTCGAAGCAGATGATGCTGTTCGGCAGGGAGATCGGCATCACCCTCGACGACCTCGAGGACATGGACGACGCGAACGATCGCCTGGCGCAGATCATGGACGCCTGGAACTCCTTGCCGATGGCCGAGCGGCTTCGCCGCAGTCCGTCCACGGGAAGCTTCGGGAGCCGGATGGGCGAAGCGATGACGGAGGCGGCGGGGCTGGTCCTGCAGCACGGGGAACTGCCGGCCGATTGGTCGATGCCCGAACCGCCGCGGCTGGACGACGAGACCGACGACGAGAGGATGCACGTCACCGACCCCGCGGTCAGCGCACCGCGGTACAGGTCCTCCTCCTACCTTCGTCAGGTTCTCGCCTTGTGCGAGTGGGTGGGCGACGGGCGGGAGGTGACCGCCACCGATGTGCTCAGACCGACTGTGGGGAAGCGAGCGTATGCCGACCTCGGCCTGTGGACGTGGGAGCGCGACTGGCTGGCGGCGATGGGCATGGAGCTTCCCGACGGTGAGCGACTCGACGCCGCGCTGGCGCGGACCGGCCTGTCGGGCTGGCGTACCGCGGCGGACTGCCTGGCTCTGGACCGGCTGTGGCTGCCCGCGCTGAACGCGGGACTGATCGTGATCGACGGGAAGAAGGCAGTGTTTGACCGCGCCGCCGTCCCCGAGACGGACGAGCACTGGGCCCAACTCGCTCAGGTCCTGTTGCTCGGGCTGGCCCGTGTTGCCCAGCACGAGGCGGTCCTCGACCCGTTGCTCGGGGTCCTGTTCGCCATCGCCTGGGAGGGCAAGGCGCCCCGGTCCGAGGCTCAGTTGGCTGAGCTGTGGTGGGACGCCCCGCTGAACTGGTGCGCGAACTCCATCACAGACCAGGGGCGCGCCCGCCAACTCAGCGACCAGTACCTGCAACGCTGCCTGGTCATGTTCGGCGACACCGGCGCCTGGATCGCGCGGCGGGGCGGGCTGGTCGGAACCGAGATCGGCTGGGATCTCGCTCTGGTGCTCATGTTCGCACTCGATCAGGGTGTTCTCGAGGTTGCGGACCAGAGGGAGTGACGTGCCCACCGCGCGGGCTTCTGCGACGCGACGGTCCGGCGTGAGCGCCGGAGGCCGAGGCTGTAACGAGATTTCCCACTCGGTCTCCGCGGTCGTGCACGCAGCCGCTGTCGGGCATGACGGGATCTGATCGTCACCTCTGAGGGCTCGCCGGCCTGCCGCCGGTCGCTGCAGCCTGTGACCGGGGTGGGACGGCCCCGGGACGCCACTGGGTCGGTGCGCTCAGGGCGACGACACCAGATCGGTCAGGAGCGCTTCGACACGTCGGCGGATCTCGTCTCTGATCGGACGGACCGCCTCGATGCCCTGGCCGGCGGGGTCGTCCAGCACCCAGTCCTCGTAGCGCTTGCCCGGATAGAACGGGCAGGTGTCGCCACAGCCCATCGTGATCACGACATCCGAGGTCCTCACCGCGTCGGTGGTCAGCACCTTGGGTTGCTCGGAGCTGATGTCGATGCCTTCCTCTGCCATCGCCTGCACGGCGACGGGGTTGATCGAGCTGGCCGGAGCCGAGCCGGCCGACAGCACCTCCACCCGGCCGCCGCCGAGATGGCGCAGGTAGCCGGCGGCCATCTGGGAGCGGCCGGCGTTGTGGATGCACACGAACAAGACGGTGGGCGTACTCATGCGGGTTCCGACTCCTCATCTCCGCGGCCTCCGCCGGGGTTGACCTTCAGTTTAGCTCAGCTAGCATTGACTCAACAGACAGCGAGACAAACTGGGGAGGCGCCGCGCATGGCATTCCTGGACACGGAGTCCCGGGCACGCGCCTACGCCGCCCTCGGGGATCCCTCCCGCCTGGTGATCATCGACCTCCTCGCCCATGCCGATCTCGGCTCGGGCGAACTCGCTGCCCGGCTGGGACTGCCGACCAACCTGGTGGCGCACCACCTCGCGGTGCTCGAACAGGCCGGTCTGGTGGCTCGCCGTCGGTCCGAGGGGGACGCGCGGCGCACCTACGTGCACCGCACCGCTGCCTGCAACGAACTGGTGGGCCCGGCGGAGCCGCTGCCGCCGCCCCGGCGCGTGGCGTTCGTGTGCTCGCAGAACTCCGCCCGCTCCCAGCTGGCCGAGGCGTACTGGCGCGCCATCAGCGTCATCCCGGTGACCTCCGCCGGCACCCACCCGGCACGTCGGGTTCATCCCCGCGCGGTCACCGTCGGGCGTCGGCACGGGCTGGACCTCACAGCCGCCGTCCCCAAGCTCGCCGCCGACGTCCTGACCGGCGACGACCTGCTCGTCGCAGTATGTGACCGCGCGTACGAGGACCTCGCCGGCCAGGCGCTGCACTGGTCCATCCCCGACCCCGTTCTCGCCGGGGACGCCGGCGCGTTCGACGCCGTGTACGACGACATCGCCGGTCGCGCCGACCGGCTCGCCGCCAGCCTCCAGGGATCACCCACCTGACCCTCCACGCCGGGCACCTGCCGTGGCTCAGTGGTTGTCGGCGCTGCGGTAGCGCCAGACGGTGGCGGCGATGCCGACGGCGGCGGTGACGAGCAGCACCGCCCAGCTGTGCGCCGGTACGCCGGCCTCGTCGATGTTCGCGGCGACCAGGACCGACCAGGGGAACCAGCTCGCCCACCCGGTCTGGCCGAGCAGCTGGCCGGCAAGCAGAAGGGCCACGGCGACCCCGATCGGGGCGAGGTAGTCGCGGGTCCAGACCGTCAGCAGGGCGACGGGGGTGCCGGCCAGCCAGGTGACGGCGATCGCAGTGGCGGTCTCGGCCAGCAGCCCGGGCAGCGTGTCGCCGGTGAAGTCGGTGAGCCCGAGCGCCATGCCCACCGCGATGGCTTCCGCCAGGGTGATGGCGGCGATCACCACCCACCAGGCCAGGGAGACGGCGAACTTGGCGACGGCGAAGCGGTGCCGCGGGATGGGGAAGGTGAACAGCGTCGTGGCCGTGCGGTCGCTGTACTCGCGGCCGAACAGGTAGGCCATGACGAACGTCAGCACCAGCCAGCCCGCCGAGCCGATGATGAGGACGACGAAGGAGCTGTAGGCCGGCCAGCTCGCTTCGACCCCGCTGAGTTCGGCCTTGGCGCCGAGCATGCCGGTGCGGGCGGCCCGCTCGGGATCCTGGACGATCCAGATCAGCAGGGCGATGCCGAGGGGCCCGGCCATCAGGGCGAAGAGGGTTCCCCACACGACCGCGGCGCGGCGCAGCTTGAGCAGCTCGGTGCCCAGAACCTCGCGCATCTCACGCCGCCTGGTCCGCGCCGCCGGTGCGGGCGACGAAGTAGCGCTCCAGTTCCAGTCCGAGCAGGGCGTCGGCCCGCTCCTGCTCGGTCAGGGCTGCCTTCGAGTGCTCGCGGGCCCTGGTGATCAGGTCCGTGCGCGGGAGTTCCTCGACCAGCCGGCCGGCGTGGATGATGCCGACCCGGTCGGCGAGCTGCGCCACCTCGGCGAGGAGATGGGAGGACAGGAAGACGGTGACCCCGCGGTCGTCGGCCAGCGACCGCAAGAGCCCGCGGAGCTCGATGATCCCGGCCGGGTCGAGCCCGTTGGCAGGCTCGTCGAGGATCAGGATCGACGGGTCGCGCAGCAGGGCCTGGGCCAGGCCGACGCGTTGTCGGTTGCCGAGGGAGAGCTGCTGGTAGCGGCGGTGGAGTACCGGCTGCAGGCCGAACTGGTCGACCAGGTCGGTGACCCGCCGCTCGGACATGCCGGTCAGGCGGCGATGGAGCTCGAGGTTCTCGGCGACCGTCAGGTTGGGATAGGCGGAGGCGACCTCCACCAGCGAGCCCACCTGGGCCAGCCAGTCCGTGGCTCCGGGGACGACGGGCCGGCCCTGGACCTGAACCTCCCCGGCCGTGGGTCGTACCAGGCCCAGCAGCAGGCGGATGGTGGTTGTCTTTCCGGCGCCGTTGCGTCCGATGAACCCGTACACCTCGCCGGGCCGGACGGTGAGATCCAGGGAGTCGACCGCGGTGACCTGACCGTAGCGTTTGGTCAGCCCCCGAGCCTGGATCGCGGGATGGGTGGTGTCCACTGTGCTCCTTCCCGAGCGGTGGGGCCTGATCAGTCGGTCGAGGCGTGGGGGCGGCTGTTGTCGACGACGAGGTCTGCGTGCCCCGCCGGGTCGCAGGCGTCGATGTACTGCAGCTGGACGGGCTTGTCACCGTGACCGGTGACGAGCTGTACTCCGAAGAGCTCGTC
>JAEYNS010000058.1 GCA_023412435.1 Actinomycetes bacterium
GGCGAGCAGCGCCTGGACGGCGAGCGCCGTCGTGTCGATGTCGGCACTGCCGCAGCCGGCGACGTAGCCGAACGACCCCAGGTTCGGGTGCCCGTCCTCGGCGCAGGCCATCGCGGCGAAGGCGGTCACCGCCCGGGCCGGGACCCCCTGCTCGGAGCGGGCGAGGGCGAGGATGCCGAGGGAGGTCTTGAAGGCGTCGGCGGCGGTGATGAACCGGCCGTCGGATCCGACCGCGTGCCGCAACTCGGCGATCAGGTCCCGGCTGCCGGCGCCGGCGGGATAGCGGGACGCGTCCAGCCCGGCGACCTGCAGCGCCAGCACCGTCTTGGCGAGGTACGGCCACCGGTTCGCGACCTGGTCGGCGCTGCCGATGTACTCCTCGCCGGAGCCGAGCAGCTTCTCGGCGGTCTGCTGAAGCTGCCGCCCGGCGACCCCGGAACCCGCCAGGGCGAAGACCGCATCGGCGGTCAGCCCCCAGTCGGTACGGCCGGCGTGGGCAAGCACATCCCCGCCACGGGCGAGTTCACCGGCCAGCCAGCCGGCCGCAGCCCGCCCCGCGTCGACGGTCTCCTGCGCCACGGCCGCAACCGCGGGCGCCTTCCCCTTGCGGGACAGCGCCGCCAGCGCCGCGTTCAGGTCCGCGACCGCCTCGTCGCCGGCGACCTGGTCGGCGGCGGGGTCGTCCAGCAGGGCCTCGCCCGCGGCATCAGCCTGCCGCAGCGCGTCCCAGCTCGCCGCGGTGTAGTCGTCGGCGACGAGGTCGGCGGCCTCGGCCAGCGCCTGCTGCAGCGCCACCAGGTCGAGCGGCGCGGCAGGCGCAGCGATCAGGGTGAGGTCGGGCAGCACGGAGTAAGTGCCGTCGACCTGGACCGCGTTCAGGCTTGCCGGCAGCCCCGCCGCTGGAATCGTGCGGTGCGCGCCGGTCGGGGACCCGAAGTGGGTCTCGGCGATGCGGCCACCGGTGAGGGTGAAGCCGTCGGTCGCTGTGGCCGGGATCCTCACCGTCAAGGTGTTGGCCGACGAGAACGTGTACTGGCCGCTGCTGCCGGTGTAAGTGGTGGTGCCGTCGGTGTAAACCGCCTTCGCGCCGGTGAAGTAGGGGTTGTACAGCGCGGCCAGCTTGGGGACCGGGAGCACCGCCCCGTCCAGATGGATCTTCACCTGGTCGCCGGGCTCAGGATCATCGCCGGGATCGGTCACGTTCGTGATCTGCGGGCTGACCCGGGCGGCACGGATCGTCCGATAGGTGACGGCCTCGCCCTTCTCGGCCTTGATGATGGTGGTGCCCGGCTGCAGCGTCACCCGGTAGCTGCCTTCGGTCGCGGACAACTCCTGAGTACCGTCGACGGCCGGGTTCCACGCCGTCACCCGGTCGGGCGAACCCGAGACCTGGACGGTCGCAGTGGCCTTCGACCCGGTCAGGTGCCAGGTGTCGAACTCGCTGTCCCAGGCGCCTCCGGCAGGTTTCGGGACCCTGATCGCCAGGTCGCCCGCCCCGGCCGGGCCGACCTCCACCACGAAGACCGCGGTACGGTCCTCGGCGGTCGCACCGTAGTGGGCCGACCCGACCGCGATCGCGTCGACGCCGACCTCGACCACGGCGGTGCCGGACGCCAGCGCGGTCAGCGTCGCCCGGCCGGGCAGCGTCTCCTCGGGGCTGACCGTGACCACGTCCTCGCCGCTGAGGACGGTGTAGCGGAAGTCGGGCTCGATCATCTTGTTGGCGGTGACGCTGTTGACGATCTGCCAGGGGGCGCGGAGGGCGCGCAGCGCGAACTCGTCCCCGACCTCGAGGCGCAGTTCGCCTGTCGCGCCGACATTCAGCAGCACCCCGGCGTCGTCGTAGGCCGCCTGCGCGAAGCCCGAGCTCTGCGTCGATCGCGGGTCGCCGTCGGCAGCGAAGGCCACAGTCGCCGCGCTGAGGCTGCTGATGAAGCCGGCCTGGGTCAGCTCTCCAGGTGCGCTGACGCGGTAGGCGTAGCTGCCGTCGGTGGCCGGCACCTGGTAGTGGTGAGTCGCGGTGCCGTCGCCGTTGTCGAGCGTGGCCGCCGGGGTGACCGCAGCCGACCCGTAGTTCGCGGGCTGGTGCAGGATCATCACCGTCGCATCGACCGGCGCGGTGAGCGCGTAGTTCGACACCGTGGTGAGCGCGACCGTCGCCTCTCGAACCTGGCGGTCGGTGGCCAGGGGATCGATCCCCACCGCCAGCCCTGCCGAGCGCTCCGTGGCGGTGGCCGTCGAATCCTCGGCCGTGGTCAACGCCCGGATCAGCTCGGTGCGGTCGGCCATGGTGAAGAAGGGATCCCCACCCCAGCAGGTACTGCGCACCCCGAGATCGCAGCCGTAGCCGTAGAGGGTGAACTGCCACCGCACCACGTCCCCGTCGGACAGCGCGGTCGCCCCAGCGCTCGCCTCCGCGCCCACGTTGTTCACCGTGAGCATCCAGCCCGACATCGGGTTGTAGTCACCGGCGCCGAGGAATTCGTCACCGTTGGACGCGTCCAGGCTGAACCCGGGCTGCCGGGTCAGGTAGGACGGCACCGTGGCTTCGCCGGTGTCGAAGCCTGCGATGCCCTGCAGGTAGAACGCTGCGGAGTCGGCGCCACCGGAGGCGTCGACCTCGTGGCCGGCCTCGTCCAGGACAGCCAACGATGCCTCGGCAGCGGTGCTGCCTGACGGCACCCGGACTGCCACCGGCTCGATGTAGTAGCCCTGGCCAAGGTTGAAGCCCTCGAAGCTGAGATGGACGGTGATGTCCGCGGCGGCGCTGCTTGACACCGGCGGCACCCCGACGAGCAGCCCGAGGCTGACCAGCAGGACGGAGAGGAACTGGAAGATACGGCCCCGGCGTGATGGCACAGGGCCTTGGCCCCGCACAGGGGCGTCAGATACGAGCACTGAACGTGTCTTTCGGATGAGCGATCCCGGGGACACGCAGCTTCTCGCTGTGGAGTTCCCCCGCAGACCTCGACGGATGGAAACCGCTCCAACCAGGGCCGCGTATCGGACTCATCCCCCCGAAGGGGGCCTACCGTTGCGGGTCAGTTCCGGGCTTTGACCGGATTCCGCTGCCAAGGTCGGTATGAACTTGTGGTCAGGATCCTAGACCCTCCCAGACCCCGGCCGTGACCACTCGAGGACCGACCCCGCCACCCGCACCACCGCCCGCAGGCGGGCGCTCGCTGCGCACCTGGTGAGATTCCGAGCCGCACTGCGGATACCTAGGGCCTACTCTCAGACCGGCAGGACAAGGGCGGATGGGAGCTGGCTCGTGAGCGTGCGGTCCACGGTGTTGCCGTTGCTCTCCATGGGCCTGGTGATCGTTCTGCTGCATGTGGTCGGTTGGGGGGTGTTGCTCGGCGTTGTCGTGCCCCAGCACCTCATGGCGGGTCCGGGGCAGGTGTTCGGAGTGGGCCTGGGAGTGACCGCCTACGTCCTGGGCATGCGTCACGCGTTCGACGCGGATCACATCGCCGCCATCGACAACACCACCCGCAAGCAACTGGCCGAGGGTGGGCAACCGGTCTCGGTCGGCTTCTGGTTCTCGCTGGGCCATTCCACGATCGTCTTCGTCCTCGTCGCGCTGCTGGCCGCGGGGGTCTCGGCGCTGGCCGGGCAACTCGCCGACGACAACTCGATCCTGCAACAGACCACGGGACTGTTCGGCACCCTTGTCTCGGGTGTGTTCCTCGTGCTGATCGGGCTGGTGAACCTGGCCGTCCTTGTCGGGCTGGTGAAGGTGTACCGCAGGATGCGGTCCGGGACGGCCGGCGAGGCCGAACTGGAGGCACAGCTGCAGCAGCGCGGCCTGCTGGTCAGGCTGACCGGGCGGGCCACCCGGCTGGTCACCCGGCCCTGGCACATGTACCCGGTCGGCCTGCTGTTCGGGCTCGGGTTCGACACCGCCACCGAGGTGGGACTGCTCGTGATCGCCGGCGGTGCCGCCGCCCTCAGCCTGCCCTGGTACGCCATCCTCACCCTTCCCGTGCTGTTCGCCGCGGGGATGTGCCTGCTCGACACCCTCGACGGTGTGCTGATGTTCCATGCCTACGGGTGGGCCAATGCCCGTCCCGTCCGCAAGGTCTACTACAACCTCACCGTCACCGGCCTGTCGGTGACCGTCGCCCTCCTGATCGGCGGGATCGAGCTCACCGGCGTGCTGGCCGACCAGCTGGGCATCCAGTCCGGACCACTCGCCTGGATCGGGCGCCTCGAGCTGCAGGATCTGGGCTATCTGCTCGTCGGGGTGTTCCTCGTCACCTGGCTGACCTCGGTCACGGTGTGGAAGCTCGGAAGAGTCGAGCAGCGCTGGAGCAGCACCAACTGAACTCTGCTCGAGCATCGCCAGGCTGGGAGACCCAGGGCCGCTTCAGACGTCCTCTCCCAGAAACGCCATCGCGGCGACGACCAGAGCGTGGGTGCCGGTCCGCAGGGTGGGCTGAATGGCGGGCGCGAACGCCGGACTGTGGTTCGGGTGGATCGGCGCGTCGGGGAGAAACCCTCCGAACCCCCAGTAGGCGTAGGGCACGCCGAAGGCGTCCGGGATGACGCTGAAGTCCTCGCTGGCCGGCACCCGGTCAAGGTGGTGAACGCGGTCGGGTCCGAAGTGATCGGTGAACGCCGCAGTGATGAGGCTCGTGACGTCGGGGTCGCTCACTGTGAGTGGGTAGTGGTCGTAGTACTCGAACGCCGGGTCCCGCGGCGACCGCCCGGCGGCACACTCGGCACGCACGATCCGCTCGATCGCACCGACGACCGCGTCCCGTACCGCCGTGTCGTAGGTCCGGACGTTCACCAGAAGGACCGCCTGGTCAGGAATGATGTTGCTCTTTGCGCCCGCCTGGAGGCTGCCGACGGTCACCACGGCGAAATCAGCCGGAGAGATCTCGCGGGCCACGATCGACTGCAGGCGCACCACGATTGAAGCGGCGATCAGCACAGGGTCCACGCTGAGGTGCGGCATGGACCCGTGCGACCCGGTTCCGAAGACGGTGATCCGGATCGAGTCGCCCGCCGACAGCACGGGGCCGGCGGCGGTCGCGACATGACCGGCCTGCGGCGTGGTGAGGACGTGTTGGGCGAACGCCACGTCCGGCCTCGGAACCCGGCGGACCAGCCCGTCCTCCACCATCGCCTTCGCCCCTGCCGCAATCTCCTCGGCCGGCTGGAACAGCGCCACATAGGTGCCACTCCACGCCTCCCGGCCGGCAGCGAGCAGGTGGGCCGCCCCCAGGGCGGCGGCCACGTGCATGTCGTGACCGCAGGCATGCATCACTCCCACTGTGGACCCCTGAGCGTCGACGGCGGTGGTCGTCGAGGCGTACGCCAGGCCGGTCGCCTCCGTCACCGGCAGGGCGTCCATGTCGGCGCGAGCGAGGACGGTCCGCCCCTCGCCGTTCGCCAGCACACCGACCACTCCGCCACCGACCTGGTGGACGTCGTAGCCGAACGACTCCAGTCGTCGAGTGACCTCCGCGGCGGTCTTGACCTCCTGGAGCGACAACTCCGGGTTCTGGTGAAGCTGGCGATAGAACTCCTCCTGCCACACCAGGGTCTTGTCCGTGCCCGCGAGGACGCTGTCTACGGCGGCCATCCCAACCTGCCTCACCCCCGCACGCGGGCTTCGCGTTGACCCACCGCCCCGCGTCGGTCAGCCGAACGGTGAACATCTCCGCGCCCAGCATGACTCGCCGCCCGCGGAAACCCAACGGGGCGGCTCGTCCGGCAGCGGGTTATGCGTGCGGGCCCCGCGAACGAGCTCGTCTCGGGAATCAGCCCCGAGCATGTTGCGCATCCTCGACGATCTGGGCCGGGTCGCCACGAGCATCGCCGAACGGAACGTGGGCATAGCGCTCCAAGCGATCTGGCTCGGGATCGCCATCAGCGTCGCTTCGATGCTCGTACGTGGGGCAGGTGGGGCAGGAACTGCCCCCGATGGGCCCCGCGGGTACGTCTGAGCGAGCCCCGAACCGGGTGAAGTTGCTTGTCAGATCCTGTTCTCCCTCGTCAGGGAGACCGTAACCAGGGTGTGCGCGAGAGAGGAGTTGAACCTCCACGTCCTTTCGGACACACGGACCTGAACCGTGCGCGTCTGCCATTCCGCCACTCGCGCCCGGCCCCCGAAGGAGCCAGCCGAACGAGGGTAGCATCCCCGGCGCGTGACTGAGAAACCGGCCTCGCCCTGCAGAATCCCGTCGCCACCGCCGACATGGCTGCATATTCTCCTTATGCGGGCTGTGGTGACCGGATCGTGCGGACCGGGGCATCGGACGATCCCCGACGGCGCCCTGCGGACCGCCTGCTAGGTTGGCGAGGACCCCGGAGGTAGCCCTTGCACACCCCAGCCGCCGGACGGCGCAGCCCGCTCAACACCTATCGCGTGCAGCTGCACGCCGGCTTCACCTTCGCCGACGCGCAGGCGCAGCTCGACTACCTGTCCGCGCTCGGCATCACCGACCTGTACCTCTCCCCCATCCTCACCGCCGTCCCGGGTTCCACCCACGGGTACGACGTGGTCGACCCGACGACGGTCTCCGAGGAACGCGGCGGCCGCGCCGGCTTCGAGGCCCTCGCCACGGCCGCACACGAGCGCGGCCTGGGCGTGTTCGTCGACATCGTCCCGAACCACATGGCGATCCCCGAGCCACTGTGGCTCAACCCCGCCCTGTGGGACGCGCTGCGCGACGGCCCCGACTCGCCCTACGACGGCTGGTTCGACATCGAGCCCGGCCAGCCGCTGGTGTTGCCGATCCTGCCGATGGACGGCGACTCCGACCCGATCGACTCCCTCGTCGCTGACGGACGCCTCACCCGCGCCACCTTCACCCGCCCCGGCCACGAACCCGAGCCGGTGCTGATACTGGACGACAAGCCGTTCCCGCTCGCCCCCGGCACCACCGACCTGCCGCTGCCGGACGCGGCCCGCGCCCAGCACTACCGGCTCCGCCGCTGGGAGGGCAACCACACCCGGCTCACCCACCGCCGGTTCTTCGACATCGTGTCGCTGATCGGGGTGCGCCAGGAGGTGCACGAGGTGTTCGAGGCCACCCACCGGCTGCTGCTCGAGCTGTTCCGCGCCGGCCACATCGACGGCTTCCGGGTCGACCACCCCGACGGCCTGGCCGACCCGCAGGGCTACTTCGAGCAACTCCGCGACGCCGCCGACGGCGCCTGGGTCGTCGCGGAGAAGATCCTCACCGGCGACGAACTGCTGCCGCCGGCCTGGCCGGTCGCCGGCAGCACCGGTTATGAGGCCAGCTGGCGGTTCGACGCCGTCCAGCTCGATCCGGCCGCCGCCGCGCCGCTGGCCGAGCTCGCCCAGCAAACCGACAGCGACGAACCTGTCGAGCCGACCACTTGGAGCGAGGTCGCCCAGAC
>JAEYNS010000089.1 GCA_023412435.1 Actinomycetes bacterium
CTACAAGTACATCGCGCCCTACACCGGCTCGGCCATCGGCCAGCACTGGATGTACGCCGGCAAGCACGTCCTGATCGTCTTCGACGACCTGACCAAGCAGGCCGAGGCCTACCGCTCGATGTCGCTGCTGCTGCGCCGTCCGCCGGGCCGCGAGGCGTACCCGGGTGACGTCTTCTACCTGCACAGCCGCCTTCTCGAGCGCTGCGCGAAGCTGTCCGACGATCTCGGCGGCGGCTCGATGACCGGCCTGCCGATCATCGAGACCAAGGCCAACGACGTGTCGGCCTACATCCCGACCAACGTGATCTCGATCACCGACGGTCAGATCTTCCTGCAGTCCGACCTGTTCAACGCCAACCAGCGCCCGGCGATCGACGTCGGCATCTCGGTGTCCCGGATGGGCGGCGACGCCCAGGTGAAGGCGATGAAGAAGGTGGCAGGCACGCTGAAGATCGGCCTGGCCCAGTACCGCGACATGCAGGCCTTCGCGATGTTCGCCTCCGACCTCGACGCGGCCTCCCGCCGCCAGCTCGAGCGCGGCCAGCGCCTGGTGGAGCTGCTGCGGCAACCCCAGTACGCGCCGTACCCGGTGGCCGACCAGGTGGTGATGGTGTGGGCCGGTACCAACGGCTACCTCGACGACGTCCCGGTGGCCGACGTGCTCAGGTTCGAGTCGGAACTCCTCGACCACCTGCGCCGCGACACCAGCATCCTCTCGACCATCGCCGAGACCGGGGCCTGGGACGACGACACCGCCAAGGCGGTCGGCGATGCGATCGATTCTTTCAAGGCGATCTTCACGACCGGCGACGGCAAGCCGCTGGTCTCCGGCGACCCCTCGGCCAAGGCCATCGCGGCGGAGGACCTGGAGAACGAGCAGATCGTCGTCGGCAAGAAGAGGTCCTGATCGATGGCAGCCAGCCTTCGGGAGCTCCGGCAGCGACGCCAGTCGGTGACGGCCACCAAGAAGATCACCCGGGCGATGGAGCTGATCGCGTCCTCCCGGGTGGTGAAGGCCCAGCAGGCCGCCGCGCGTGCCCTGCCGTTCACCCGCGAGCTCAATCGCGCCGTGTCCGCGGTGGCCGAGTACTCCCGGATGGACCACCCGTTGACCAGGGACGTCGAGAACCCCAAGCGGGTGGCGATCCTCTTCATCACCTCCGACCGCGGGATGAACGGCGCCTACTCCTCGAACGTGATCAAGGCCGTCGCGCGGTTCGTCCAGCGGCTGCGTGAGGAGGACAAGGAGCCGGTCCGCTACATCGTGGGGCGCAAGGGGATCGGCTATGTGAAGTTCCGCGGTCTCCCGATCGAGGAGTCCTGGGAGGGGTTCTCCGATGCCCCGACCTATGAGAAGGCGATCGAGATCGCCGACCGTCTGGTGGCCGACTTCCTGCTGCCGACCGAGGAGGGCGGGGTCGACGAGATCTGGGCGGTGTACACCCGGATGGAGTCGATGATCTCGCAGTCCCCGCGGGTGCGCCGGGTGCTGCCGCTCGAGGTCGTCGAGGGCGTCCGTGATGTCGGCGAGGGCGACCTGGTCCCCGAGTACTGGTTCGAGCCCGATCCCGAGACAGTGCTGGACTCCCTGCTGCCGCTCTACGTCCGCAGCCGGATCTGGTTCTACCTGCTGCAGTCGGCGGCCTCCCAGCTCGCCAGCCAGCAGCGCGCCATGAAGTCGGCGACCGACAACGCCCAGCAGCTCATCGAGCGCCTCACCCGGGAGGCGAACCAGGCCCGTCAGGCCGAGATCACCCAGGAAATCAGCGAGATCGTCGGTGGCGCGAGCGCGCTGGCCGAGCAGGAGTAGGACAGAGGACGAGATGACAGTGACTACCGAATCGCCGGCCGCGGAGCAGACCGCCTCGATCGGTCGGGTTGCCCGCGTCATCGGCCCCGTGGTCGACGTGGAGTTCGCCGCCGACGAGATGCCGAACCTCAACAACGCGCTGCTGATCGACATCGAGACCGACGAGGGCACCCGGACGATCACCGCCGAGGTTGCGCTCCACGTCGGCGACAACATCGTGCGGGCGATCTCCCTGAAGCCGACCGACGGCATGCGCCGCGGCACCAAGGTGCGCGACACCGGTGGACCGATCACGGTCCCGGTCGGCGACGTCACCAAGGGCCGGGTCTGGAACGTGATCGGGGAGTGCCTCAACGAGGACATCTCCGGGCTGACCATCGAGGAGCGCTGGCCGATCCACCGGCCGGCGCCGGCCTTCGACGCGCTCGAGCCGAAGACCCAGATGCTGCACACTGGCATCAAGGTGCTGGACCTGCTCACCCCGTACGTCCAGGGCGGCAAGATCGGCCTGTTCGGCGGCGCCGGCGTCGGCAAGACCGTGCTGATCCAGGAGATGATCTACCGGATCGCCCACAACTTCGGCGGCACCTCGGTGTTCGCCGGGGTGGGGGAGCGCACGCGTGAGGGCAACGACCTGATCCACGAGATGATCGAGGCCGGGGTCATGAAGGACACCGCCCTGGTCTTCGGCCAGATGGACGAGCCGCCGGGCACCCGCCTGCGGGTCGCGTTGTCGGCGCTGACCATGGCCGAGTACTTCCGGGATGTGCAGAACCAGGACGTGCTGCTGTTCATCGACAACATCTTCCGGTTCACCCAGGCGGGCTCGGAGGTCTCGACGCTGCTCGGCCGGATGCCGTCCGCGGTCGGTTACCAGCCGAACCTCGCCGACGAGATGGGTCAGCTGCAGGAGCGCATCACCTCGACTCGTGGCCACTCGATCACGTCGATGCAGGCCATCTACGTGCCGGCCGACGACTACACCGACCCGGCGCCGGCCACCACCTTCGCCCACCTGGACGCGACCACGGAACTCTCCCGCGACATCGCCTCCCGCGGCCTGTACCCGGCGGTGGACCCGCTGAGCTCGACCAGCCGGATCCTCGACCCGCAGTTCATCGGCAAGGAGCACTACGAGACCGCGATCCGGGTGAAGCAGATCCTGCAGCGCAACAAGGAACTGCAGGACATCATCGCCATTCTCGGCGTGGACGAGCTGAGCGAGGAGGACAAGATCATCGTCTCCCGCGCGCGGCGGATTCAGCAGTTCCTCTCCCAGAACACCTACATGGCCGAGAAGTTCACCAACGTCCCGGGTTCCACCGTGCCCCTGGAGGACACCATCGAGTCCTTCAAGATGATCTGCGAGGGCGAGGTCGACCACATCGCCGAGCAGGCCTTCTTCAACGTCGGCGGCATGGACATGGTGATGGAGAACTGGCACCGGATCCAGAAGGAAGGCTGACGTGGCCGACACCATCCAGGTCGAGGTGGTCTCGGCCACCGGGATCGCCTGGGAGGGTGAGGCGCTGAGCGTGATCGCG
>JAEYNS010000120.1 GCA_023412435.1 Actinomycetes bacterium
GGGCGAGTTAGCCGGGCAGCGGCCCGCGCCGCTCGGCACGCTGCTTGACGAGGTAGAGCGCCGCCGCGATGCCTGCGATGTTGAACACCGCGCCGGCCAGCGCGGCCGCGACGATGTGGATGATGAACCACACCGAGTGCAGCGCGGGCATCAGCGGTGAGACGTCGACGTAGAAGACAGTGACAGCGAGGCCGACCCCGACCGAGACGAGCAGGGTGACGGGGAGCCCGAACCCGCGCAGCCCGAAGCCGAGGACGGCGACGAGGTAGATCACCATCGCCATCGCCAGCGACGACGTGACGAACTCGTACATGTTCCCCCACGGCGCCCGCTCCGCGGCCACCCCGCGCAGCACGACACCGAGCACGTGGACGATAGCCGCGACCAGCGTCACGGCGAGCCCGAGCCTGGCGAACTGCGCCTCGCGCCGGCTCGGATCCCCTGCGCCCCGGGCGGCTGCCCATTCCAGCGAGTGGAAGACCAGGGCGACCAGGTACAGGACGGCCGCGGTGACCATGGCCAGATTCGAGTAGTACGCGATCACGCAGGCTCCTCGGGCACTGTCGCGGGTGGCGTCCGGGCGGACCTGCCCGGGTCGTCGGTCAGCGTACCGTCAGCCTCGGGGTCGGGTTCGCCTGCACCCGTCGCCTCCGGGTGGTCCCCGGTCTTCACGCCCGCCGCCGTGGCCAGCGCGGCGACCGCCTCGGGCAGCCCCGGCCGGCCATCCACCCGGTCGAGGCCTGCGACCTCGACGGTGGTCTGTGCCTCGCCGGTGACCCTCAGGTAGAGCCGGCGGGGCCGCACGGTCAGCGAGATCGACAGGCCTGCGATCGCGGCAAGTACCGAAGCCAGCACGAACCAGCCGCCCGGCGTCGTCGAGATCTGCAGCTTCGTCCAGCGCCGCAGCCCGTCGAAGCTGATCGACCCCTTCCCGTCCGGCAGGTCGTAGCTCGCCTGGGGCTCAAGCCCGGCGCGCACCGGTTCCCCGTCCGGCCGGATCAGCTGGGTGAGGCCCTCGCGGTCGAGTACGTAGATGTTCTCCGGTGCCCCCGTCTCGACGCGCGGCGGGCCTGCCCACACGTTGACCAGGAGTTGCGGGTTCCAGGCGTCGGGGAAGACCGAGCGCATCCCGTCCTCGTCGACCACCGCCGAGGGCAGGAAGATGCCCTCGAAGGCAAGGCGTTCCGGACGGGCGTCGGGAGCCTTGATGACGCCGTTGGAGGTGAAGTTCGCGTCGGCGGGCAGGAAGACCACCGGGCCCGAGAAGGCTACCTCGCCGTTGCCGTCCCTGACGGTGACCACCGGCGCGTAGCCGTGGCCGAGCAGGTGGATGTCGGTGCCGTCCACCGACAGCGGGGAGTTCACCTCCAGCACCTGCCGGGTGGCCGGCTCCCCGGGCCGGCTGACCCTGACGTGGGCCCGGAACATCCGCGCCGCCCCGCGCTGCACCGGTCCGGTCTCGAAACGCACCTCGAAGGAGTCGAGGCCGAGGGTGAGCGGAGTCAGGTGCTCGGGACGGAAGCCGATCCCTGCGGTGAACTCGTCGTACTGGGTGAGGGTGTTGGAGAAGGCCTGCCCCTCGACCACGATCGCGGTCCCCCGGTAGCTGAACACCGATCCCCAGGCCAGTCCGGCGAGGACGGCGATCAGGCTGAGGTGGAAGACGAGGTTGCCCGCCTCGCGCAGGTAGCCCTTCTCCGCCGAGATCCCCGCCGCCTCGCGCCGCACCCGGTAGCCGGCCTTCTGCAGGTGCCCGGCGGCCGCGTCCAGCACCTGTGGCGCCGGGCCGGCGCTGGTTCCCGCCAGGTGGTCGGGGAACCGGGAGAGCCGACGCGGCAGCACGCCGGGTTCGGCGCGTAGTGCCTCGAAGTACACCCGGCAGCGCGGAATGATGCAGCCGATCAGCGAGACGAACAGCAGCAGGTAGACCGCCGAGAACCAGGCCGAGCCGAAGACGTCGAACAGGCCGAGCCGGTCCAGCCACGGTCCCGATCCGGGGTTGTCCTGCAGGTACTGCGCGACCCCGAACGGGTTGGACGGCCGCTGCGGCAGCAGCGAGCCGGGGATCGCCGCAAGGCCGAGCAGGAGCAGCAGGAACAGCGCGGTGCGCATCGAGGTGAGCGTGGCCCAGGCCCAGCGCAGGGTGCCGAACCGCAACCCCCGGGCGCGGTTCATCCGCTGTCGGCCTGACGGCCCGGCGTCCGGTTCGAGGTCGAGGTCAAGATCGGGAGCGGCCACTAGATCACCACCTCGAAGGCGCTGATCCACTGCCGGACGGTCGCCATGGCGACATCCCACCAGCCGGTGACCAGCAGCAGGCCGACCGCGATCATCAGGACCCCGCCGGCCCGCTGGATCGCCAGGTGGTGGCGCTTCACCCAGCCGATCGGACGGCTCATCCGGCTGAAGGCCAGGCCGGCCAGGATGAACGGCACCCCGAGGCCGAGGGCGTAGCACAGCGCCAGCACCCCGCCGCGCAGCGCCGTCGCCTCGTTCAGGGCGAGGTTGAGCACCACCGAGAGGGCCGGCCCGATGCAGGGGGTCCAGCCGAGCCCGAAGACGATCCCCAGCAGCGGCGCGGCGGCCAGGCCGATCCGCGGCACGGCGTTGAGCCGGAGGGTGCCCCTGCCCCACGGCAGCCACCCGGCGAACAGCAGCCCGAGCGCGATCGTGAGCACCCCGACGCCGATCGTGATGGGACGCTGCCAGACCCGCAGCAGGCTGCCCAGCGAGCCGATCAGCACCCCGGAGGAGACGAACACCAGCGCGAACCCTGCGACGAACCCTGCGGTGCCGAGCAGCACCCTGCCCCGCTGCCGCCCCGCACTGAGGTCGGCCGCAGCCAACCCGGTGGCGTACGACAGGTAGCCGGGCAGCAGCGGCAGGACGCAGGGCGAGAAGAACGACACCAGCCCGGCCAGCGCGGCCACGGGGACCGCCAACAGCATGGAGCCGCCCACCGCTTCGCGGGCCCAGTCGGCGAGTTCCAGCGGCACCATCAGGTGCCGCCCGCGATGTCGTCGACGAGACCCCGCAGGGTCGCCTCGGTGGTGGTGCCGACCACCCGGGCCGCGATCCGTCCCTCGGCGTCGACGATCAACGTGCTGGGGATGGCGCTGGGTGGCAGCTCCCCCGCGAAGGCGAGCAGCAGGCTGCCGTCGGGATCGAAGAGGCTGGGGAAGGTGATGTCGAAGGCGCGGACGAAGGCGCGCGGGGCGGCCGGGTCGAGGTCGCGGGTGTTGAGGCCCACGAAGACTGCCCGGTCGGCGGTCGCCTCCGCGACGGCCTGCAGGGCGGGCGCCTCGGCCCGGCAGGGCTGGCACCAGGAGCCCCAGACGTTGTAGACGATCACGGTGCCGGCGGCCGTCTCACTGCTCCACTGCTCGTCGTCGAGGGTGGTGCCGGAGATCGCCGGGGCCCGCCGCCGCTGCCCGGGGTCGACCACGGTGATCGAGCCGTCGCCCGTGACGAAGCCGCCGGTGCCCGCCGACGGGGTGCCCGCGCAGCCCGTCACCGCAAACACCACCGCCGCGACGGCGGCGAGAAACCCGGACTCTCGACGCCGCACCGTCACGCCCCCGGCCGGTACTTCCAGGTCGACCTGGCAGGGACCAGGTCGGCCGCCGGCTCGGCGTAGCCGACGCTGGTGATCCGGCCGTTGTCGACGGTGAAGCTGGTCACGCTGGCGAGCCTGGCCTCGCGACGCCGCGGGTCATGCACAAGGGTGCGCCGCTCGGCCGCGCGGCGCGCCCTCCCGCTCGGGGGCTCGGGGGCGGCGCTGA
>JAEYNS010000128.1 GCA_023412435.1 Actinomycetes bacterium
TGTCCGTAGTCGTTGCCCTCCCCCACCCCGATCAGCGCGATCGGCGCACCGACCGCGGCTACCAGTTCGGCCGACTGCACCGCAGACCCGTGGTGCGGCACCACGAGGACGTCGGCGGACAGGTCGCTGCCCGAGCCGAGGACAGCCGCCTGCCCCGCGTGCTCGATGTCGCCGGTCGCGAGCACCACCAGCCCACCGGCGCTGATCCGGGTGACGACCGAGGCGTCGTTCTCGACGCTGGAGTCCGTGCCTTCCGCGGCGCCGTTGGAGCCGGGCAGCGCCGACACCACCTCGATCGTCGCGGCTTCGAGCGCCAGGGTCAGGCCGGGAGCCGCCTCCAGCAGGGACGCGGCCGGCGTCACGGCGGCCACCCGGTCGCGAGCTGCGGCGGGCGCACCGTTCGGCACGACCGCGGTGTCAACCCGCCGCCCGGCGAGCGCCGGGAGACCACCGACGTGATCGGCGTGGAAGTGCGTGACCACGAGAAGCGGGACGTGGTCCACCGACAGGCCCGACAGGCAGCGTTCCAGCCGCGGCGGGTCGGGGCCGGCGTCGATGAGGACTGCCGACCGGGCTGCCACCCGTACCACCGTGGCGGAACCCTGGCCGACGTCGCACTGCACCACGGTCCAGTTCGGCGGCGGCCACCCGGGTACGCCGAGCGGGCGCGTCAGGGCGAGCACCAGGACGGCGGCGAGTCCGGCCACCAGCACCGGCATCCGGAGCAGGCGTCCGGTCAGCAGGAACGCGGTTCCACTCAGTCCGGCCAGCACCGCGATTCCCGCCGGGGTCGCGGGCCACGCGATCGCCGCCGAGGGGAGCGAGGCTCCCAGCCAGGCGATCCAGCACAGTCCCTGCGCACCCCATCCGGCCAGCCAGCCGACCGCCGCGGCCGGGCCGGGGACAACCGCTGCCAACGCCGCGCACCCGAACCCCAACACCGTCGTCGGGCCGACCAACGGGCCTGCCAGCACGTTGGCGAGCACGCCGACGAGGCTGAGCTGGCCGGACAGCGCCACCACCAGCGGCGCCGTCGCGAGCTGGGCGGCGATCGGGATCGCCACCGCCTCGGCGAGCGGCCGAGGCAACCAGCCGGCCAGCGCGTCGGCCCATCGGCGGCCCCAGCAGATGATGCCGGCGGTCGCGGCCACCGACAGGCCGAAACCCGCCGAGGCCGACAGCCAGGGGTCTGCGAGGAGCAGCCCTACCGCTGCCCACGACAGCTGGCGCAGACCGCGCTGCCGGCCGCCCAGTCCCAGGCCCGCCAGTCCCGCACACCCCATGGCGGCCGCCCTGAGCACGCTCGGCTCTCCGTGGCACAACACGACGAAGCCGGCCACTCCGACCACCGCGACCCCGCGCAGCCACCAGCCACGGACTCCGACCCGGGCGGCGAGCCACAGCAGGCTCGCCAGCAGCAGGGTGAGGTTGGCGCCGGAGACCGCCGCCAGGTGCGCGAGCCCCGTCACCCGAAACCGGTCACGCAGGCCGGGGTCCATCCCGCTGGTGTCGCCCACCACCAGCGCCGGGACGAGCGCACGTGGCTCGGGCGAGAGTTCCGAGACCGCCTCGCGGAGGGCGGCTCGCACCCGGTGCACCCCGCCGTCGAGCCAGCCGGGGGTGGATACCTGCTCGGGCGGCTCCCTCGCCCGAGCGATAGCCGTGAACGGGTCGCCGGGTTGGGCTGCGCCCAGCCGTGCGACGGCCCGCACCCGGGTGCCGGCGACCACCGCGGCCCACGGTTCGGCCAACCCGCCACCGGCCACCAGCAGCACCGGCTGGCCGGTCCGCCAGCGACTGCCCCGCGCGGCGACCTCCTCGAGCACCCCGTGGGCAGACCAGCGGGCACCGCCCGGTCCGGCCTCGTAGCTGCGCCCCGGACCGAGCACTACTGTCAGCTCGGCGACCGCGCGCTCGGTGGACGCCTCGTGGACCGGTCCGCTGTGGACGGCCACCGCGCGAGCCCCTGCCACCGCGAGGCACCCGAGGAGCACGGCGCCAGCGGCCAGCACCAGACGGCGGCGCGCCCGCCAGCCCCACAACAGGGTGACCAGGCCCGCCGCCACGACCCCGACGGCCACGGTCGCAGACCCTGCCGTGCCCGCCCAGGCACCGACCCAGCCCGCCAGCGCGAGGGTGGGCCCGCGGGGATCGATGCCTGGCGGCTCAGACCCGGACATGGTCGACGAGCCGGGCGAAGGTGGCCGGCCCGATCCCCTCGACCTCCTGCAACTCCTCGATCCTGCTGAACCTGCCGTGCTTGTCGCGCCAGTCCAGAATGCGTCCGGCGGTGACCGGGCCGATACCCGGCAGCGCCTCGAGGTCGGCCTGGGTGGCGGTGTTGAGCGACACCGGTTGACCTTCGCCACCACCGCCCGCGGCGCGCACCTCGCCGCGCGGCTCACCGATCCGACCTATCAGCAGCTGGGTACCGTCGACCAGCACCGCTGCGAGGTTCAGTTCGGCAGGGTCTGCCTCTGCGGTCAGGCCACCGGCTGCCGCGATCGCGTCCTGCACCCGGGCACCTTCGGGGACACTCACCACCCCGGGCCGCCTCACCTCCCCCAGGACGTGCACAAGGATCGGTGCAGGGCTGGGGGCAGGTGTCGGGCGGGCCACCACCGTGGGGGCCGGAGCCGGCGGGACGGGGGTGGACCGCGCCTGCAGCACGTTGTACCCCGCCCACAGGCACCCGGTGAGCAGCACGATGCCGACGGCCACGAGGTGGGCGCGGGAGAACTCCCAGAC
>JAEYNS010000282.1 GCA_023412435.1 Actinomycetes bacterium
CACATCCACGTGCACCAGCTCACCGGGCCGCTCCCGCTCATAGCGCACCGCGGTGGCCTTCGAGGCCCGGATGATCGCACCACTGATCGGGTCCAGCTCGTGCAGGTAAGGCAGCCGGTTGCGGCGCAGCACCCGGGACACCGTCCGGGCCGGCACCCCCAACTCCGCTGCGAGCCAGTCCTGCCCACGACGCTGCTCGACACGGGCCGCCACGATCCTGGCCTCCACCTCAGCGCTGGTCCGATGCGGACTGGTGTGTGGCCGCGACGACCGGTCGGCCAGCCCGGCCTCACCCTCGGCCCGCCACCGGTTGATCCATCGGTGTGCGCACTGACGCGACACCCCCTGCGCCTTGGCAGCGTGCGCGACCGGCCAGCCCTGCTCGACAACACGCATGACGAGCAGCCGCCTGCCGAACTCGTTCAGATGAGCCCTACAATGAGACACGGGAGAACCTCCTTGGGATGTGGACCTTCGCAAGTCACACCCCAGCGGGGGTTCTCCTCCTTCGTCAACCAGCCCGTGTCACCAACGTCCCGGCCGAGTACAGCTAGACCGGCTTGGTCATCGGCTTCGCGTCGACGCCGGCTTCCTTGCGCTGCTTGTCGGTGATGAGCGCCGGAGCCTCGGTCAGCGGGTCGAAGCCGCCGCCGGACTTCGGGAAGGCGATCACGTCGCGGATCGTGTCGAAGCCACCCAGCAGCATGACCAGCCGGTCCAGGCCGAAGGCGATGCCGCCGTGCGGTGGGGCGCCGTAGGAGAAGGCGTCCAGCAGGAAGCCGAACTTCTCCTGGGCCTCCTCCTGGCCGATCCCCATCACCTTGAAGACCCGCTCCTGCACGTCGCGGCGGTGGATACGGATCGAGCCGCCGCCCACCTCGTTGCCGTTGCAGATGAAGTCGTAGCCGTACGACAGGGCCGAGGCCGGATCGGTGTCGAAGGAATCCTGCGACTCCGGCTTGGGCGAGGTGAAGGCGTGGTGGACGGCGGTCCAGCGGCCTTCACCCACCGTGACGTCGCCGTGCGCGACCGCGTCGGCTGCCGACTTGAACATCGGCGCGTCGACCACCCACAGGAAGCTCCACGCGTCCTCGTCGATCAGCCCGACCCGCCGGCCGATCTCCAGGCGGGCGGCGCCGAGCAGCTCCTGGGAGGTCTCCCGCTCCCCCGCCGCGAAGAAGATGGCGTCGCCGGGCGCGGCGTCCATCGCGGCGGCGATCCCTGCCCGCTCCGCGTCGGAGATGTTCTTGGCGACCGGGCCGCCGAGTTCCCCGTCCTCACCGACCGTGATGTACGCCAGGCCGCGGGCCCCGCGCTGCTTGGCCCACTCCTGCCAGGCGTCGAACTGCCGGCGCGGCAGCGAGGCGCCGCCGGGCATCACCACCCCGCCGACGTAAGGGGCCTGAAAGACCCGGAACGGGGTGTCGGCGAAGAAGGAGGTGAGCTCGCGGATCTTCAGGTCGAAGCGCAGGTCCGGCTTGTCGGAGCCGTAGTTGTCCATCGCCTCGTGCCAGCTCATCCGGCGCAGCGGCAGCTCCATCGTGACGCCGATCAGCTCCCAGCAGGCGGCCATGACCTCTTCGGCAAGCGCGATCACGTCGTCCTGGTCGACGAAGCTCATCTCGATGTCGAGCTGGGTGAACTCCGGCTGCCGGTCGGCCCTGAAGTCCTCGTCGCGATAGCAGCGGGCGATCTGGTAGTAGCGCTCCATGCCGGCGACCATCAGCAGCTGCTTGAACAGCTGGGGGCTCTGCGGCAGCGCGTACCACTTGCCGGGGTGCAGCCGGGCGGGCACCAGGAAGTCCCGCGCGCCCTCGGGGGTCGAACGGGTCAACGTCGGCGTCTCGATGTCGTAGAAGTCGTGCTCGGCCATCACCTGGTGGATCACCTGGGTGACCTTCGAGCGCAGCACCATCGCGTTGTGCTGTCGGGGACGGCGCAGGGCGAGGTAGCGGTACTTGAGGCGGGCGTCCTCGCCCACCCCGGTGCGCTCGTCGATCTGGAACGGCAGCGGAGCGGACGGGTTGAGGACGTCGAGGGTGCGGATCGCGACCTCCACCTCGCCGGTGGGAAGGTTCGGGTTGACGTTCTCAGGAGTCCTGGCGTCGCCCACACCAGTCACCTGGATGCAGAACTCGTTGCGCAGCTCGTGAATACCGGCCGAGGCCAGGTACTCGTCGCGGACGACGATCTGGCAGGTGCCCGAGGCGTCCCGCAGGTCGATGAAGGCGACCCCGCCGTGGTCACGGCGCTTGGCCACCCAGCCGGCGAGCGTGACCGTCTGTCCGACGTGCCCGACACCCAGGGTGCCGGCGCCGTGCGTGCGCAGCATGATGTTCCTTTCTCTGCCCCGCATAGACGGTGCGGGTGCGTCCGCCCAAGCTTAGGCGTGGGCGCGGCGGCCCGCGAAACCGGGACGGACGGACTCAGCCGCGCACCACGGTCGGCCGCAGGTCGTCGGCCGGCGGCAGCCAGGCGTCAGCATCGGCCGGGACCTGGTCGCCGGAGCGGATGTCCTTGACCTGTCCGGAGGAGAACCACACGTACGGGATGCCGCGGCGGTCGGCGTAGCGGATCTGCTTGCCGAACTTGTCGGCCCGGGGCGCCACCTCGGTGGGGATGCCGCGGGCCCGCAGCCGGGTCGCGATCTCGTCCGCCTCGACCCTGGTCTCCTCGGCGTCCACGGCGACCAGGACGCAGGTGGGGACGATCCGGGAGGCGCCAAGAGTTCCCTTCGCGATCAGCGGCACCAGCACCCGGGTGACCCCGATGGACAGCCCGACGCCCGGATAGGTGGTGCGGCCGTCGGAGGCCAGCGCGTCGTAGCGACCGCCCGAGCAGATCGAGCCGAGGTGCTCGAAGCCCGCCATCTCGGTCTCGTAGACGGTGCCGGTGTAGTAGTCCAGGCCGCGGGCGATCTTGAGATCGGCCACGATCCGTCCCGGCGCAGCGGCCGTGCCCGCCCTGACCACGGCGGCCAGCTGGGCCAGGCCCTCCTCCAGCAGGTCGTTGCTGACACCGAGGGCGCGGACCCGCTCGACGAAGGACTCGTCCGGAGCCGAGATGGCGGCCAGCGCGAGGCACTGGTCGGCCACCTCACCGGACAGCCCGAGCTCGTCGGTCAGCAGCCCGCGGACAGCCGCGGGGCCGATCTTGTCGAGCTTGTCGACCCGCTGCAGCACCGACAGGTGGTCGTCGATGCCGAGGCCGCGGTAGAAGCCCTCGGCGAGGCGGCGGTTGTTGACCCGCATCACCACGGGCGGCACGCCGTACTCGGTGTGGAGCTTCTCCAGCGCCTCGAGGATCACCCTCGCCACCTCGACGTCGTGGTGGGCGGCGAGGGTGTCCTGTCCGACGATGTCGATATCGGCCTGCAGGAACTCGCGGTAGCGGCCCTCCTGCGGACGCTCACCGCGCCACACCTTCTGGATCTGGTAGCGCCGGAACGGGAAGACGAGGTGGCCGGAGTTCTCCAGTACGTATCGCGCGAACGGCACCGTCAGGTCGAAGTGGAGACCCAGCTCGTCGGCGGCGTCGGCCTCGGCGTGCAGCCGCCGGACCACGTACACCTCCTTGTCGATCTCGCCCTTGCGGGTCAGCGACTCCATGGTCTCGACCGCCCGGGTCTCGATAGAGGCGAAGCCGTGCAGCTCGAAGGTCTCGGCCAGGCTGGCCAGGACGCGCTGCTCGACGA
>JAEYNS010000301.1 GCA_023412435.1 Actinomycetes bacterium
CCGGTCACCCGGTCCCCGGGACCGGCTGCGCGCCCCCCGCCGGGGGCCTAACCTGTACCCGCCGCGTCGGCGGCACCACGCACCGGGCGAGGGAGTACCCATGACAGCCACCGCCACCGAACCCCGGGCTCGCAGGAGCCTCTCGCCACGCAAGCGCGCCCAGCGCTTCCGGATGGTGCAGTACGGGGTCCTGCTGCTGTTGCTCGCGCTCGCTGTGCTGACGGTGGACGGCCGGGCCGTCCAGAACGCCTTCTTCCGCCCCGACCTGATCCAGGAGATCCTCGGGCCGGGCCTGCTGTGGGCGTTCCTGCACACGATCGCCTACACCGCGGGCGCCTTCGTCTTCGGCCTGGTGGCCGGCACGGTCCTCGCCCTGATGAAGATGTCGCAGGTGGCGCCCTACCGCTGGCTGGCCAACATCTACATCGAGTTCTTCCGCGGCGTCCCTGCGATCATCGTGCTGCTGGCCTTCAGCCTGCTGGGAATCGCCTTCCCCGGCTTCCGGTTCCCGCTCGACCCGTTCGGCACCGTGTGGACGGCGCTCGGCATGGTCTCGGCGGCGTACATGTCGGAGACCATCAGGGCCGGCATCCAGGCCGTCCCGAAGGGGCAGTTCGAGGCCGCCCGCTCGCTCGGGATGCCGCCCGGCATGGCGATGCAGCGGATCATCCTGCCGCAGGCCTTCCGGATCGTGATCCCGCCGCTGACCAACGAGCTGGTCCTGCTCACCAAGGACTCCTCCCTGGTGTACGTGCTCGGACTGGTGAAGGCCGACTTCGAACTCACCAAGTACGGCCGCGACCTGGCCAACACCTACGCGAACATGACGCCTCTGGTGATAGCCGGGCTGCTGTACCTCGTCATCACCCTCCCCCTCAGCTACCTGGTCCGGCGGCTCGAGGCCAAGGCTGCGAAGGCCAGGTGACCGCCATGACCCAGACCATCCCGACCGGCAACCGCGAGGACGAGATCCAGATCTACGACCTCCACAAGTCCTTCGGCGACCTCGAGGTGCTCAAGGGCATCACCACCACCGTCCACCGCGGCGAGGTGGTCTGCGTGATCGGGCCGTCGGGCTCGGGCAAGTCGACGCTGCTGCGCTGCGTCAACGTCCTCGAGCGGCCGACCGCGGGACGGATCTTCATCCTCAACGAGGAGATCACCGACCTCGACGCCGACGTCGACCGGATCCGCACGATGATGGGCATGGTCTTCCAGCAGTTCAACCTGTTCCCCCACCTCACAGCGCTCGAGAACTGCACCATCGCGCAGATCCGGGTGCTGAAGAAGTCGCCGGAAGAGGCCCGGCGGGTCGCGCTGGAGAACCTGACGAAGGTGGGCCTGGGCGACCGTGGCGACTCCTTCCCCGCCCAGATGTCGGGCGGCCAGCAGCAGCGGGTCGCGATCGCACGGGCGCTGGCGATGGATCCGGAGATGATGCTCTTCGACGAGCCGACGTCGGCACTCGACCCGGAACTCGTCGGCGACGTCCTGGCCGTCATGCGTGACCTGGCCAGCGAGGGCATGACGATGATGGTGGTCACCCACGAGATGGCGTTCGCCCGGGAGGTGGCCGATCGGGTGATCTTCATGGACGACGGGGTGATCGTGGAGGAGGGCCCGCCGGAGGAGGTCATCGGCAACCCGAAGGAGGAGCGCACCCGCACCTTCCTCGCCCGGGTGCGGGACCCCACGCATGTCCACCCGGGGGACGAGGACGCCGCCTACGCCGAGCGGCACCGCCGCGACCCCCGCCACCACGACTCGCCGAACCCGCCGCCGCCGGTGGGGACGACCAGCTCACAGCACCTCTGAGCCCGCTCAGCCACCGACCTCCCGGGCAAGGGCCGCCGCCAGCGTCCCGACCGGACGGACTACCGTCCGCTCCAGGCCGAGCCAGCCCGCCATCGATCCCAGCGCCGCCGCCAGCCGGCCCGCGGTCTCGGCCTCGGGCTCGTCGGGCTCCAGCCAGGCCGCCTGAACCACCAGCGCACCCGCCTGCCGGTCGGCCTTCAGGTCGACCCGGGCCGCGATAGTGTCGTCCATCACGAACAGGTAGACGTAGTAGCCCCACACCCGTTTCGCCGCCGGCACGTAGATCTCGATCCGGTAGTCGATCCCGAAGGTCTGCAGCAGCCGGTCGCGGTCGGACGCCAGCGAGTCGAACGGGCTGATCAGGGAGTCCACCGTGAGCCGGCGGGGCAGCCGCGCCTTACGCCACAGGTAGGCGGGCAGCTTCCAGCCCCTGACAGTCACCGGTTCCAGTTCGCCGGCCGCCACCAGCTCGCCGATGGCGGCCCTGGTGCGGGCGGCGTCCAGCCGGAAGTAGCCGGCCAGGTCGCGCTCGGTGGCAACCCCGAGGGCGGCAGCCGAGCGCGCCACCAGCACCCTGGTGGCCTCGGGCACCTCAAGGTCACCCCGATCGAGGACCGCGGGCGGGATGACCCGCTCCGGCAGGTCGTAGAGCCGCTCGAACTGGGTGTTGCGGCTGGCGACGGTGACGTCGCCGATGGTGAGCAGCCACTCCAGGCCGGTCTTGGCGTCCGACCAGTTCCACCACGCCCCCGGCTCGCGGTTGTCCGGGTGCTCGATCTGGCGGGCGGTCAACGGGCCCTGCTCGGCCACCTGGCGGCGGATCTTGTCGAGCAGTTCGGGGTGCTCGGCACTGATCTGCTCCAGCCACTGCCAGGGCTTGGCCGCATGCTCGTTCATCCGGTGCCGGAAGGCCGGGTAGAGGTCGATGTCGAGGTACGACACCGCGTTGCGCACCCAGCACTCGAACAGCCGGCGCGGGGCGACCCCGGCAGCCCGCTCGAGCAGCCCGCGGTCGTAGGGCCCGAGCCGGGCGAACAGCGGCATGTAGTGGGCGCGTACCGCGACATTGACGGTGTCGATCTGGAAGTGCCCCACCTGGTCGATCACCCGTTGCGCCTGGCGGATCGTGACCGGTCCGTCCCCTGTCGTTGACCGCCCGAACCCCTGCGCGGCGAGCATCGCCCGCCGCGCCTGGGCCGGGGTCAGCTCACCCCTGGGCAGCGCCGGCCTTGTCGACGCTGAGGTGGATCACGCCGTAGTCGTAGGCCTTGCGCCGGTAGACCGCGCTGGGCGCGTTGGTCTCGGCGTCGACGTAGAGGAAGAAGTCATGGCCGACCAGCTCCATCTCGTCCAGCGCCTGGGCGAGGGTCAGCGGTGTCGCCTCGAACACCTTCTCCCGCACCACGAGCGGGCCGTCGCCGTGCACCTCCAGGCCGGCGGCGAGGGTGCGCACCTGCGCGGTCTCGGTCTCCTCGGCGCCGGCGTCACCGGCCACGGCGGGCGTCCCGGGCAGCGCCGCAGCGGTACGCAGCCCGCGATGGGTCTTGCGGCGGTCGGAGGCGCGGCGCAGCTGGGACTTGAGCCGCTCCAGTGCCCGGTCGAAGGCGATCGCCTTGTCGTCGGCGAAGGCCTCGGCCCGCACCACCGGGCCCTTGCTCCGCAGCGTGATCTCCACTCCTGTCGACTGATCCGGCTGCCGCTTGTGACCATGGGCTGTGACCTGGACCTCGATCCGGATCACCCTGTCCTTCAACTTCTCGATGGAGGCGATCTTCTCTTCGACCCTGGACCGGAAATCATCGGGGATCTGGCAGTGCCGACCGGTAACAAGGACATCCATGTCAACCTCCTGGTGGTGTCTGGGTCGTCATCAGGCCGGATCGGAAGAATGCCTGGACGACAATGGCACCCGGGCCCGCCCCTGCCGCCGAAGCTGCAGGCTGGACCATGGGTGCCATACCCCCACCGTAGTCGGCTTCGAGGTCGGTTCAAAGCCTGTCGCCGAGCCGTGGCGCGTGTCGTCCCACGACCCCTGACGCGGGCGCCGACGCGTCGGCCGAGCCGCGGCCGAGCGCGTGCAACGCGGCCGTAACAAGGGCTAACAAGCCTGTAACAGTGGCTCATCACCTCGTAACACGGGCAGAACCCGGGCGTAACAGCCATCCGACAGCCTGACGGGCATGATTCTGGAACTCGATACCGGCGATACCGCCTGGGTCCTCACCGCGGCATCCTTCGTGCTGTTGATGACCCCCGGTCTCGCGCTCTTCTACGGCGGCATGGTCCGCGCCAAGGGCGTCCTCAACATGATGATGATGAGCTTCGTCAGTATGGGCGTCATCGGGGTGCTCTGGGTGCTCTACGGCTACAGCCTCGCCTTCGGTGACTCCGTCGGTGGGCTCGGCCTGATCGGCAACCCGCTGGAGTACCTGGGGCTGCAGGGGCTGATGGCAGGCGATTCCCTCGCCGGGACGCTGCCGTCGCTGGCCTTCGTCGCCTTCCAGGCCTGCTTCGCGATCATCACCGTGGCGCTGGTCTCGGGTGCTATCGCCGACCGCGCCTCGTTCGGCGCCTGGACGGTGTTCACCGTCATCTGGGGCACGCTGGTCTACTTCCCGGCGGCGCACTGGGTGTTCGCCTTCGACGGTGACGAGTCCAAGGGCGGCTGGATCGCCAACACGCTGGGTGCCATCGACTTCGCCGGCGGCACCGCCATCCACATCAACGCCGGCACCGCGGCCCTCGCCCTGGCGCTGGTGATCGGTCCGCGGATCGGCTTCGGCAGCCGCCCGATGCGTCCGCACAACCTGACGCTGGTCATGCTGGGCGCCGCCCTGCTGTGGTTCGGCTGGTTCGGCTTCAACGCCGGCTCGGCGGTCGCCGCCAACGGCCTGGCCTCCCTCGCCTGGGTGAACACCCTGGCCGCGACCGCGGCGGCGATGCTGGCCTGGCTCGCGGTGGAGCGGATCCGGGACGGCCACGCGACCTCGCTGGGCGCCGCGTCCGGCATCGTCGCAGGCCTGGTCGGCATCACCCCTGCCGCCGGTGCGGTCAGCCCCGTGGGTGCCCTCATCATCGGCCTGCTCGCCGGTGTCGCCTGCGCCTACGCGGTCGGCCTGAAGTACAAGTTCGGCTACGACGACTCGCTCGACGTGGTCGGCGTGCACCTGGTCGGCGGCCTGGTCGGCACCCTGGCGATCGGCTTCCTCGCCGATCCGGCAACCTCTGGCGACCCGGCCAGCCCTGGTGTCGCGGGCCTGTTCTACGGCGGTGGCCTCGATCAGTTCGTCAAGCAGCTGATCGGCGCTGTCGCGGTGATGGTCTTCTCGTTCGTCGTCACCTACCTGATCGCCCTCGCCATCAAGAAGACGATCGGTTGGCGGGTCAGCGCCTCCGAGGAGCTGAACGGCATCGACCTCGCCGAGCACTCCGAGGTCGGCTACGACCTCAGCCCGGTGTACTACTCCAGCAAGGTGCAGCGGACCCTCGTCCTGACTGCCGATGACCTTCCCCAGACCGAGAAGACGGGAGCCTGAACCGTGAAGCTGGTTACAGCGATCATCCAGCCCGAGCAGTTGGAGACCGTCCAGAAGGCCCTGGTCCGCCACGGCGTCGCGGGCATGACCATCACCGAGGTAGCAGGGTACGGCCGCCAGCGCGGCCACACCGAGGTCTACCGCGGCGCCGAGTACACCATTGACTTCATCCAGAAGGTGAAGGTCGAGGTGCTGGTCGACGATGCGGAGGCCGAGACCCTGGTGGGGGTCGTGCTGCAGGGCGCCCGCACCGGCGCCGTCGGCGACGGCAAGATCTGGGTGATCCCGGTCGACACCGTGGTCCGGGTCCGCACCGGCGAGAGCGGGAGCGACGCCGTCTGACACACCTCACAGCGACGCGGGGGCTTGCGGGCCTCCGCGTCGCGGCGTCTGGGCCACGGTCGCCGCGCCGAGCGGCTCCACCCCCGCCCGCCGCAGCGCCGCCGCCATCGCCACCAGGGTCGACCCCGTGGTGACGATGTCGTCGACGACCACCACCGAGCCCGCAGGGACGGGTCCGCGGCAGCGGTACGCGCCGGCGGCGTTCACCGTCCGCTGCCGGCGGCCGAGCCCGACCTGGTCGGCGGGGATCCGGGCCAGCTCCACCACGGGCCTGGCCACCACCGCCAGCCCGCACCCGGCCAGTTCACCGGCCGCGCGGCGGGCCAGGACGGCGGTCAGGTCGAGGCCGCGCTCCAGCACCCTGTCCCGCACCGTGGGCACAGGGACCAGCATCACCCGGCCGGTCGGGGGCCGGGTGAGCAGGAGCGCGGCCACGGCCCGCGCCAGCAGCCGGGACAGCAGCGGCAGGTGGGTGAGCCCGCCGCGTTGCTTGGCGGCGATCAACACCCGTCGCAGCCGTCCGGAGTACTCCCCCGCCGCCATCGTGGCGGGACAGCCGGCCAACGCCCGGGTCGCGGGGAGGGGACGCAGCGCCGCCACCGCGACAGCGCAGTCGGGACACAGCCCCACCGCGGGAACCCCGCAGCCGGCGCACCGCGCGCCGAGCACGAGGTCGGCCAGGGCGGTAGCGATCCGGGTCACGCCGGCATCCTTGGCCGGCAGTGCCCGATCGGTCAGTTGTCCACAACCGGGTCGTCGCGCCCCACGGCGTCCACAGGTCAGCCGGAGTACACCACGGCGTCCACGGCGGTGGCGGTCAGCTTCCAGTTGAAGTCGCCCTCGTAGCGGAAGATGGTCGCCGACCCGCGCAGCACCGCCTGCCGGCCCGGCACCACGGCGAGCTCCCGAAGCCCGACCACCGCCGCGGGGCCGATGTCGTCGGCGCGGGCCGAGTCCTGGTCGACCCGCACGACGCTCGCGGTGGTGCCCTGGGTGACGAGCACGAGGAGCTCGGTGGCGGTCGTCCAGCCGACGTCCACCAGCCGCCTTCCCGCTCCGGCCGGTGGACTCACCTCGACGACGCGGAACGCCTCGAGCCGGATCTCCTTGCCGCTGCGGACGATCCGTGCCACCCCCACCTGTTCGGCTTCCGGGCCGTCGATCACCAGCGCGATCCGGCTGCCGTCAGGGGAGATCCGGAAGGCCCTCACCGTCTCCAGGGGCACCTGGGCCACGGACACCGCGATGGCAGCATGGGACTCGGGGGCGAACACCCTGAACCCGTCGGCGGCGGCACTGTTCGCAATCGCCCACAGCTCGTGGGTGCGCGAGTAGTCGGGCCGCAACAGGTGGTTGCCCTCCAGGAGGGTCACCGCCTCGTCCCCGCGGAGCCGGGCGACCTGCAGCCGGGTGGCCTCGGGGTTCACCGTCGCCGCCTCGGCGAGGTCGGTGCGGGCCGCGATCACACCGGCCTCGGTGAGGGCGGGGGCGACCGCCTCTCCCTCGTCCCACGGCTGGGCGGTCTCGACCAGCCGGATCCTGCCCTCCCGGGCGATCAGGAGGCGGCCCGCGGTCTGCTGGCCGGCCGGAGCCAGGTCGGCGAAGTCGTCGGCGGTCAGCGTGGTGCGGGTGGTGCCGGGCAACGGCAGCAGGGTCGCGCCGACGCTCACCTGCACCCCGTCCACCTGCGGCAGCTGGGTGAGTGTCACGGTCAGCTCCGACATCAGCAGGCGGCGCTGGGCGTCGGTGAGGCGAGCCGCGGCCGGGCTGAGGTAGACGGTCACCACCCCCTGGGTCGACACCTCGACCCGCTGGACCGACAGGCCCTGCCAGGTCTCGTCCCGCACGGCGGGGGCCAGCCACTCCCCCGGACCGGCGAACTGGGCTTCGACAAGGGTTTTCGCCAGACTGGCGCCCTGCGGGAAGAAGCGCGGGTCAGGCACCAGCGCCGTCCCGGCGGGATCGGCGAAGTGCAGGTCGAGCGCACTGTAGTTGGTGGTGAAGTGGTAGCGCGAGACCAGCAGCCCGTCCGGGGGGCGCGAGATCCGCCACTGGTCGTCGGCGGTCCGGACCAGGCCGAAGTCGTGGCGAAGGCCTCCGCTGGCCCTGCTGTACTCCCCGGCAGGGCTGAGCGCGCCGCTCAGGGTGGCGCCGAAGCTGATGTCCGGCTGCTCCTGGGTGGAGTTCTCGGTCTCCTTGGGCTGGTCACCGTCGGCGTAGATCAGGGTGCCGGTCTCGGGGCGCCAGGCCCGATTCGCGGCGGTCGTCAGGTACTGCCGCGCCACCGGGAAGCCGGGCTGGTCGGTGCCCATGGCGTGCAGGAATCCCTCCACGACCAGCATCGGCGACGCGTCCGCCACGGGCGGCACGGGCGCCACCCGCACCGAGGAGTCGAGCTCCTCCCGGCCGACGTCGTGCTCGCGGACCGGGCCCGAGGTCGGGACACCGGCGCAGCCGACCAGCAGGACGGCCGCCAGCGCCGTTGCGGCGAGCTCACGCAGGGATCGCATTCTCGCCCACCTCCTGCCCCTGGGGTGGCACCACCGGCCAGGGCCGGGTGGTGACGGCCTGCCCGGCCCGCCGCGGCAAGGTCAGCAGGAACTGGGCACCGGCCGCCGGCCTGCCCCACACCTCGAGGCTGCCGCCGTGCAGCCGGGCGTCCTCCAGGGCGATCGACAGCCCCAGGCCGGTGCCACCCAGGCGGCGGGCACGGGCCGGGTCGGCGCGCCAGAACCTGTCGAAGACGAGTCCTGCCTGGGCGCCGTTCAGGCCGACGCCGTGGTCGCGCACCGCGATCGCGACTGCCGCGCCGTCGCCGCGGACGTGGACGCTGATCGGGCGGCGCTCGCCGTGCTCGATGGCATTGGTCAGCAGGTTGCGGACGATCCGGCGGATCCGGCGCGAGTCCACCTCGGCGCGGCACGACGCGGGTGCGTCGAGCGTCAGCTCCGTCCCGAACTCCGCCGCCAGCCGGGAGACCGCGTCCAGTTCGTCGGTGACCAGTTGGGTCAGGTCGGTCTCGTCGAGGCTCAGCACCGCGGCGCCGGCGTCGAACCGGGAGATCTCCAGCAGGTCGGTGAGCAGTGCCTCGAAGCGGTCGAGCTCGGTGGACAGCAGTTCGGCCGAGCGGGCGGTGAGCGGGTCGAAGTTCGCGCGGTTGGCGTGGATCACCTCACCGGCCATCCGGATCGTCGTCAACGGGGTCCTCAGTTCGTGGGAGACGTCGGAGACGAAGCGCTGCTGCACCAGCGACAGCCCCTGCAGTTCCCGGATCTTGCGGGCCAACTGGTCGGCCATGTAGTTCATCGACCGGGCCAGCGCGGCCTGGTCCTCGGTGCCGACCACCGCCATCCGGTCCTCGAGGTGGCCGGCGGCGAGGCGCTCGGCGGCCCGGCGGGCGGCCCGCACCGGCTGCAGCACCTGCATCGCGATCAGGTACACGGTGAGCGCCAGCCCCAGCAGCAGGAACAGTCCTGTGGCGAGGGTGGCCTGTTGCACCACGGCGAGGGTCTGCCGCTCCTGCGCGGTGGAGAAGATGAAGAACACGGGGTACGGCTGCTGGCCGGGGGCCAGCAGGTTGGTGCCGACGACCAGCCCGGGCTCGCTCTCACGGCCCCCCGTGAACCGGATGAGGGTGGGGGTGCTCCACATCCCGTCGCCGGAGGCTACCGAGGCCCGGATGTTCTGCGGGATGGAGGCCAGGTCGAGGGCGTTGTCGGCGATCTGGGAGACCGGGGTCTCCACCACGACGAAGTACTGGTTGCCGAACTGGCCGCGTCCGGCGGCATCGCGGGCCAGCCTCGTGATGCGCTCGTTGACCGAGGTGGTGCGCAGGTCGGTGGTGGTCAGGTCGCGCTGCATCGCCTGGACCACCGCGGAGGCCTCGGCCACCGAGGCCTGGGTCTTGCCCTCCATGATCCCGCGACCCGACTGGTCGAGCAGGAAGAACCCGGTGGCGGCGAGGATCACGATCGTGGCGCCCAGGGTGAGCACCACCACCCGGAACGGCAGCGACCGGGCCCACATCCGAAGCGGCGAGAACCGCGTCACCCGGCTCATGGCACGGTGCGCGGTTCTCCCGCCCGGTAGCCGACGCCACGCACGGTGACGATGATCTCGGGCCGCTCCGGATCGCGCTCGATCTTGGACCGCAGCCGCTGGACGTGGACGTTGACCAGCCGGGTGTCGCTGGCGTGCCGGTAGCCCCAGACCTCCTGCAGCAGCACCTCGCGGGTGAACGCCTGGCGCGGCTTGCGGGCCAGGGCGAGCAACAGGTCGAACTCCAGCGGGGTGAGCGAGATCTCCTGGTCGCCGCGGCGGACCGTGTGCTCGTCCACCCGGATCGTGATGTCGCCGATCCGCAGCACGTCGTCGGTCTCGCCGGTGCGGATCTGGCGGCGCAGCCGGGTCTTGATCCGGGCGACGAGTTCCTGGGTCTTGAACGGCTTGGCCACGTAGTCGTCCGCGCCCGCCTCGAGCCCGTGCACCACGTCGGTGGTGTCGGACTTCGCGGTCAGCATGACGACGGGGACTCCCGATTCGGCCCTGATGTCCCTGCAGACGTCGACGCCGTCCCGGCCGGGCAGCATGAGGTCGAGCAGCACGAGGTCGGGGCGGTACTCCCTGAAGGCCTCCAGCGCCGTGTCGCCGACATGGCACAGTCGAGCCTGGAACCCCTCCGAGCGGAGCACGATGTCGAGCATCTCCGCCAGCGCCTGGTCATCGTCGATGACCAGGATGCGAGGTGGGCCGCCGTAGGCCTCTGACATCAACCACCCTCCCTTGGTCGTCGCGTCTGGACGAGTCTACGCCGCGGCCAAGGAGGCTTGCCCGGGATCAGTTGTACTCGGGTTCGGCTGTCCAGGTCGACAGCAGGCCGAGGTCGCCGCCCTGGCGGCGCAGCACCCGGCGCCACATCGTGTCCGGGTCGGGGTCGAAGGGGTCGCCCGGCAGCGCGCGCACCGGGTGCCACAGCTCGCGGGCCAGCTCGGCCTCGAGCTGGCCGGCGTCCCAGCCCGCGTAGCCGGCGAAGATCCGCAGGTCGGAGTAGGCGCCGTCCGCGATCTCCACCGGGGTGTCGAGGTTGAGCAGCCCGACGTTGTCGAACAGCCGCCGCCAGCCGGGCGGCTCGTCGGCGGCCTGGGTCGGCGAGGCGAGGCAGACGGCGCCCTGCTGGGAGACCGGGCCGCCGTTGAACAGCGAGTCGGGGGCGCTGACCAGGTGCGCCCATTGCGGCAGCGCCTTGACGAGGTCGATGTCGGTCAGCTTGTTCAGCACCACGCCCACGGTGCCGCCCTCATCGGAGTCGAGAATCAGCACGACGGTGCCGTCGAACACGCCGTCCGTCGTGTTCACGCCGGCGACCAGCAGCGTGCCGGGACCGATCTCGTCCATCGCGGCCTCCTTCGGTCCCAGTCTTCCACGACCCCTCGGTGGGGTCGTGGCCGATCAGGACGGCGCGCCGTCGGGCGCGGGCGTTGCCGGGGGCGCGAGGGCACCGGCGAGCCGCCCGAGCAGCGCGCCGAGTGTCACGACGTCGTGCAGCGGCCAGGCCCCCAGTTCGCTGCGCAGTTCGGCGAGGCTCTGGGCGCGGACCTCCGCCAGCCGCTGCGCGGTGGCCGGCGCGATCGCCAGCAGGTGCACCCGCCGGTCGGTCTCGTCCACCCGCCGCTCGATCAGGCCCAGCTCCTCCAGGTGCGACACCTGGCGGCTGAGGGTGCTCTTGTCGGTGCCGAGCGCTGTCACCAGGTGGCTGGCGGGGGCCGGCCCCCCGGAGGCGAGGGTGGACAGCACGAGGTAGCCGATCGGCTGCACCTCGGGGTGGACCTGTCTGGCCAGCGACCGCCAGCGCGCCCGGATCCGCTTCACCAGCCCGGCCAGCTGCCGATCGACCTCGTCGACGGCGGCCGCCCGGTCGGGCGCGGCGTCGGCGGGGTCGGTCATCGGGTCTCCTCTCGCTCCGGACGGTACACGCTCAGCCGGGGGTCGTCCCGGTGGGCGGGGCCGGTGAGCCGCAGGGTGGCGTCGACCGACTCGACGGCGTCGATGGCCATCGCCGCGTCGGCCAGCTCGAGGGCCGCGTTCTCGGCGGTGTGGCGCAGCTTCTCGGCGGCGGTCCGGCGCGAGAGCGCGCGGTTCGGCAGGAAGACGATCGCCAGCAGGGCGATGATCGCCATCGGCACCACGCTGGTGAAGGACTCGGCGATCGCCGTCCCGTACGCGGTCTCGACGACGATCCGGATCGCCTCGGGCAGGGTCGACAGGTCGGGCAGGCGGCCCCCCTGCAGGGCACCCGCACCGGCCTGCTGAGCCGGCGACAGCGCGCCCAGTCCCTGCTGGGTCAGCACCGGGACCCGGGCGCCCAGTACCGCGCCGATCACGGAAACCCCGACGGTGCCGCCCAGGGTGCGGAAGAAGGTGACGCCCGCGCTCGCAGCGCCCATGTGGCGGGGGTCGACGGCGTTCTGCACCGCCAGCACGAGGTTCTGCATGACGAGGCCGACGCCCAGCCCGAGCACCAGCATGAAGGCCGAGACCACGCCGAAGTGGGTGTCGTAGTGGATGGTGCCCATCAGGGCCAGGCCGGCGATGGTCAACACGCCGCCACCCACCACGTACGGCTTCCACGCCCCGGAGCGGCTGATCAGCGCGCCGCCGCCGATGCCGGCGACCATCTGGCCGAACACCATCGGCAGGGTCATCAGGCCCGACATGGTGGGAGTGGCGCCCCGGGCGTACTGCATGTACTGGCTGAGGAAGATGCTCGTGCCGAACATCGCCACGCCGACCGCTATCGAGCCGAGCACCGCCAGGGTGAAGGTGCGGTCCCTGAACAGGTGTAGCGGGATGATCGGCTCCGCGGCGCGCAGCTCGACGACGACGGCGAGGACGAGCGCCACCAGCGAGCCGCCGATCATCCACATCGTCGGCACCGACCACCACGCGAAGGCGGAGCCGGCGAGGCTGACCCACAACAGCACGGTGATGACGCCGGCCGCGATCAGCGTCGCGCCCAGGTAGTCGACCGTGACCGGACGGGCCGGGCGCTCCGGCAGGTGCAGGGTCCTGTGGATGACCACCAGCCCGACAAGCGCGAACGGGACGAAGACGAAGAAGTTCCAGCGCCACCCGATGCTGTCGGTGATGATCCCGCCGACCAGCGGGCCGGCGAGCTGGCCGACGCCCATCACGGCGCCGACGAAGCCCATGTACCGGCCGCGCTCGCGCGGCGAGATCAGGTCGGCGATGACGATCTGCACCAGCGCCATCAGGCCGCCGATGCCGATGCCCTGGATGGCACGGGAGACGATCAGCCAGGTGGTGGTGACGGCGAAGCCCGACAGCACCGAGCCGGCCATGAACACCGACAGCGAGATCTGCACCAGCAGCTTGCGGTCGAGCAGGTCGGAGAGCTTGCCCCAGATCGGGGTGCCGACCGTCATCGCAAGCAGGCTGGCGGTCACGATCCAGGTGAAGTCGGACTGGGAACCGCCCAACTCGCTGACGATCCGCGGCAGCGAGGGCGCCACCACCGTGCTGGAGATCAGCGCGACGAACATCCCCACGATGAGACCGGAGATCGCACTGAGCACCTCCCGCCCGTTCATCGGGGGCTTTGCCCGTTCCGCTACCGCTACCTGTGTGTTCGCCACGTCCGCCATCCGTCGACTGCCCGCTAACTAGTTGCGCTAGGTCAACTATCCTCGGAGCACGTTCATTCCCGGTCGCGTCGGGGTTGCCGACTCAGCTGCGCCCCGGGGCGCCGTCGGCGACGTCCCCGCGAACCCTCGGCAGCCGTTCCTGGCCGGTCACGCGGTAGCGCAGCCAGACCACGCCGTCGTCGAAGGCGGTGCAGTCCTGGCGCTCCAGCCGCTGCCCCGGCCCGTCGGAGGCGAACCACCGCCGCTCACTGCCCGCGCCCACCAGCACCGGGTGGACCATGAGGCTCACCTCGTCCAGCAGGCCCTGGTCGAGCAGGGCGGAGACCAGGCCACCGCCGGAGTCGACACGGACGGTGTCCGCGCCGCGCGCCGAGAGTTCGGCGAGCACGGCGGCCAGGTCGACCCGTCCGGTGCCCGCGACGAACTCCTCGACAGGGAAGTCCTCGTCACGCGGCGGCGTCGATTCGGAGAACACCGCGAGCACGTCACGCCAGTAGCCGGCCTGACGCAACTCCTCCCACGCCGACACCCGGCCCCGGCCGTCCACCACCGCGAGCAGTGCGCCGTCGGGCGCGGGACCGGGACCCCGCTCCGCCCGCAGGGTCGCCTCCTGGGCGAGGACCGTGTCGGCGCCGGTCAGGGTCACGTCCTCGTCCCAGGTCCCGACGAGCCCGTAGAACCGTCCGAGATCGACCTCGAAGCCGGTGGTGGCGCCGTCCAGCGACACCGCGAGGTGGGTCACCACGTAGGGACGCTCCATAGTGGACCTCCTTCACCGGGACGCTACCCCGGCCAGGGGTCGTCCGTGCCGCCTTCGGCGCATTCGCTGTGACGTCGTCTTGCGAACTCGGGAGACGAGGTCACACCGACGCCGAGATGGGGGAAGTCGGCCCGCCGTGGAGGGGCCCCGCCTAAGCTGGGGTGCCGTGGCTCACGCCCCAGCCCACGGCCAGCTGCGCCGTCGCCGACGGGAGCGGCTCAGCGCCGCCGACGCGTCCAACGTCGTGCTCGATGCCGACGATCAGGTCAACGT
>JAEYNS010000332.1 GCA_023412435.1 Actinomycetes bacterium
GGACGCCAGCCCTGCGGCCGTCCGCAAATCCTCCCCGTGTGATTTCCACTTCTCCACACGGTTCGTCCACAGGGGATTGTCCGGGCGGCAAGCGAAGATGCGGGTTGTCCACGTGATCCACACCGGCTATGACGAGTACGAGAAGAAATTGATCCCAGATCCTTCAAAGTCACGCCGTGCACAAGGTGGGGAAACCCGCCTTGTCGACCAGTCTGGTCACAACCACAGCCCAGCGCATGGCAGCGCCCGTCGATATGATCGAGCCACCACACGAGTAGGGAGCAGCAACGGTGAGGATTCGACTCGAGCGCGACGTCCTGGCGGAAGCGGTCCAGTGGGCCGCGCGCAGCCTGCCCACCCGTCCGAGCGTGCCCATTCTGGCCGGGCTCATGATCCGGGCCACGAACGGCCAGGTCGTGCTGTCCAGCTTCGACTACGAGACCTCCGCGCAGGTCACGGTGAAGGCTGAGGTCGCCGACGAGGGCATCGCCCTGGTCTCCGGACGCCTGCTGGCCGAGATCGCCCGCTCCCTGCCGAACAAGCCGGTCGAGCTCACCGCCGACGCGACCAAGGTGGAACTCGTCTGCGGCACCGCACGATTCACCCTGCAGACCCTTCCGGTCTCCGATTACCCGGCCCTGCCGACGATGCCCGATTCCACAGGGACGATCGCCAGCGAGGAGTTCGCCAAGGCGGTCGGCCAGGTCGTCGTCGCCGCCGGACGTGACGAGTTGCTGCCGGTGTTCACCGGCGTCCGGATGGAGATCGAGGGCGAGACCCTCTCGCTGCTGGCTACCGACCGGTACCGGATGGCGCTGAAGGAGTTGCCGTGGAACCCGCGCAGCACCGGCAGTGAGGGCGCAGCGCTCGTGCCCGCCCGGGTGCTCGCCGAGACCGCCCGCTCGATGACCTCGGGCACCGATGTCACGCTCAGCCTGTCCAGCGCCGCCACCGGGGACGGCCTGATCGGGTTCGAGGGCACTGGTGCGGCCGGCACCCGCGAGATCACCACGCGCCTGCTGGACGGCGAGTTCCCCAAGGTGCGCCACCTGATGAACGTCCAGGCGACGGTCAGCGTCCGGGCCAACACCGCAGAGGTCGAGGCGGCCGTCAAGCGGGTCGCGCTGGTCGCCGAGCGCAACACCTCCCTGCGCATGCTGATCGCGGACGGCTCGATCACCCTCGAGGCGGCTACCGGCGACCAGGCGCAGGCCGTCGAGGCGCTCGAGGCCGTGGTGGTGGACACCACCGGGCAGGGCCTGGCGATGACCGCGGCCGGGTTCAACCCGCACTACCTGCAGGACGCGCTGGCGGCGCTGGACGCCCCGTACGTCCAGTTCTCGTTCACCGCGCCCGGCAAGCCCTGCCTGCTGATGGGGCTGGACGAGATCGACGGCGACCCGCGCGAGGACTACCGGCACGTCATCATGCTGATGCGCCTGCCCGCGTGACGTGTTCGTCACCCACCTGAGCCTGGCCGACTTCCGCTCCTACCCGGTCGCCGATGTCCCGCTCGGGGCCGGCGTGACGGTCTTCACCGGCGCGAACGGCCAGGGCAAGACCAACCTGGTCGAGGCGGTGGAGTATCTGGCCACGCTCGGTTCCCATCGCGTCGCCACCGAGGCGCCGCTGGTGCGGCACGGCGCCGAGCGCGCGCTCGTGCGCGCCAGGGTGCAGGCCGGCCCCGAGGACCCGCGCCAGTTGCTGCTCGAGGTGGAGATCATCCCGGGACGGGCCAACCGGGCCAGCCTGAACCGTTCCCCGCTGCGTCGGCCCCGCGACCTGCTGGGCGCGCTGCGGGCGGTGGTCTTCTCCCCCGACGACCTGGCGATGGTGAAGGGCGACCCGTCGGAGCGGCGCCGCTTCGTCGACGAGCTGATGACTTCCCGCTGGCCACGGCTGGCCGGGGTCCGCTCCGACTACGACCGCGTCCTGAAGCAACGCTCCGCCCTGCTCAAGTCGCTGTCCGGACGGGGGTCCCGCCCGGTTCCGGCTGACGCCGAGACGACGCTGGAGGTGTGGGACGAGTCGCTCGCGCGGCTCGGAGCCGAGCTGGTCGAGGCGCGGCTGGCGACCCTCGCCGACCTGCACCCGCTGCTGCAGGGGGCGTACGCCGACATCGCGCCCAGCCGCAACGAGGCGACGGCGCGCTACCACGCCTCCTGGCTGCCGGACGACGAGCAGCGTTCGCGTGAGGAACTGCAGAACCTGCTCGTGGAGCGGATGCGGCAACGCCGCGGGGAGGAGATCGCCCGCGGGCTGTCCCTGGTCGGCCCGCACCGCGACGACCTGACGCTGGCGCTGTCGGGGCTGCCGGCCAAAGGCTACGCCTCGCACGGCGAGTCCTGGTCGCTGGCGCTGGCCTTGCGGCTGGCCAGCCTCGGTGTGCTGCGCGCGGACGGGGTCGAGCCAGTCCTCGTCCTCGACGACGTCTTCGCCGAACTGGACGAGACCCGTCGCCGCCGGCTGGCCCAGCTGACGCTGTCGGCCCAGCAGGTGCTGATCACCGCCGCGGTGGCCGCCGATGTCCCCGAGATCGTCGACGGCCGCCGCTTCCAGGTGACCGCGGGGCAGAACCCCGCCCCGGTCGAGGAACCGGCCGACGACCCGGGCAGCCGGGACGGGGAGACAGACCGCGAGGACTCGCCCCAGGCAGGTGCGGCGGGAGAGGATGGCGGGGTATGACCCAGTCTCCCGACCACGATCCGCAGGGCCTCGACCTGGCCAGGCAGATCGCCCGCGCTGCCCGCGGCGACGCCCCGGTGCCGCCGCGGCGCAAGCGCGCCCCGTCCGGCAAGCGCCCCGGAGACGGGCTGGAACCGCTCGGCGAGCTCCTCAAGGACGTCATCGACGGCCAGGGATGGTCGCGGGAGGTCAGCCTGCACCACCTGCTGGGCGGCTGGCCGGCGCTGGTGGGGGAGTTGAACGCCGCGCACTCGACCCCCGAGGCGTTCAGCGACGGTGTGCTCACCGTCCGCGCGGAGTCGACAGCCTGGGCGACCTCGCTGCGCCAGATCGCGCCCCAGCTGGTCGCCCGGCTGAACGATCAGCTCGGCCAGGGCTCCGTCACCCGGGTGCAGGTGGTGGGTCCCACCGCCCCGAGCTGGAAGAAGGGACGCCGCTCCGTCCCCGGTCGCGGCCCGCGCGACACCTACGGCTGAGGTTGGGCGTCCACAGGTAGCCGGTCAGGCGGGCCACGGAGCTTCGTCTCGGCCCCGAACGAACGCTGGGAGGGCCAGGAGAGCTTCGGCGAGATCGGCGTCGACCACGAGTTCGGAGATCACGTCGGCGCGGCGCAGGGCGAGAATGGCCTCCGCTTTGCTCGGGTCGGAAGCGACGCCGATCACCCGTGGGATTCGGCGCAGCTGGTCGGGTGCGATGGAGAGGATCCGGTCGGCGAACAGGTCCCGGCGGGCAAGGGTGCCGTCTGCCAGATACGTCAGGCCACAGGCCTCCGCCACCGCTCCACTGGCGAGAAGCTGCTCGCGTACATCCGGCGGAAGCAGGGGCAGCAGGCGCGAGTTGGTGGATCCGTCGCCGCCGGCGCGCAGCGCGCCGACGGCCACGACGGCGGTGGTGATCGTGTTGAAGAGGTCGAGTACCTCCTTGATGTCGGGCTGGCCGCGCAGCGCGACCGCGCCGTCGCGATCGCTGATGTAGAGCGGGGCCATGATCGCCTTCGCGTTGGTGCCACCGATCAGGGAAGCCTTCAGGGCCAGTTCCACCGGGCTCTGGCTCAGGCTCGGCCCGACGGCTCCGTTGAGCTGCAGGATGTGCACGCTGGGGAGCCGGCTGATGCTCTCGATCATGTGGGTCAGGGTGCGTCCCCAGGCCAGCCCGAGGGTCTCACCGCTCGCGACGGTGCCGGCCAGGACGGTACCGGCCTGCGCACCGACGATCTTGCGGACGTCCTCGACGCTGCCGTAGGCCTCCACCACGACTGCCCGGTTCAACCCCAGGTGTCGGGCGAGTTGGCCGGACAGGTCGTCGTCGACCTCGCCACCGAGGTTGAAGGTGATCCGGACGACGCCACTCTCCCGGGCCTCCTGCAGGAGGCGAGCCACCTTGAAGCGGCTCATCCCCAGTGCCTGGCTGATCTCGACCTTCGACTCCTCAGCCAGGTAGTAGCGCCGCGCGATCTCCAGCATCTGGCGCGCCCGCTCTCGCCGGGATCGACTCACTTTGCTCATATGAGCATTCTATACAACTTTCTGGTCTCAACTCTACTACATTTGTTGCATTTCGCGAGCGAGTTGGCCTACGTTGGCCGCGATGGATCACCTCGGTGAGGAGGAGTCGGCATGGTGAAGCGGCGTCGTCTGCCAGACGAGCTCGGGATTCTCGGAGTCCTGATCGTGGTGGCGGCGGTGATGTCCCTGCTGTCGAGTCAGTTCTTCACGCTGAGCAATCTCCAGGTGCTGCTGCTGAACGGCACCGTCGTCGCGTTCCTCGCTCTCGGCCAGACCCTCGTGCTGCTCACCGGCGGCATCGACCTGTCGGTGGGGTCCAACATCGCGTTGACCGGCATGCTCGCCGCCCTGGCGATGCAGGCCGGGGCGCCGTGGTGGCTGGCCGGCCTGGTGGCGGTGGCCGCCGGCCTGCTCGTCGGGCTGGTCAACGGCGCGATCATCCACTTCATCAAGCTGCCGCCGTTCATCGTGACCTTCTCGACCTTCGGCATCTCCGCCGCGATCCCGATGATCCTCACCGGCGCCCGCTCGGTGTCAGTGGCCGACCCGAACTTCGCGATTTTTGGGCGAGGCTCCTACTTCGGCGTCCCGATCCCGGTGATCATGCTGGTGATCGCCGCCGCCATCTTGATGGTGGTGCTGCGCCAGACCCCGACCGGCATCCACATCTATGCCGTCGGCGGCAATCCCGACGCCAGCCGCCTGGCCGGGGTGAACATCGGCAGCAAGATCCTCACCGTCTACGGCGTCTCCGGCATCTGCGCCGGCATCGGCGGCATCATCACGACCAGCCGGCTGATGGTCGGCTACCCCACGGCCGGGTCGGGCAACGAGCAGTTCTACAGCATCGCCTCCGCAGTGGTCGGCGGCGTCAGCCTCTTCGGTGGCATCGGCACGATCCTGGGCGCCCTGCTCGGCGCCCTCCTGATCGCCACCGTGTCGAACGGCATGAACGTGGTCGGGGTCGACAGCTTCTGGCAGCCGCTCGTGATCGGCGTGATCATCCTCATCGGCGTCAGCCTGGACGCCGTCCGCCGCCGGATCTCGATCGCCGAGGGCGTCGGCCGGCTGTTCGGGAAGAGACCAGGGGACGGCGGACCGCCCTCCCCACAGACAACTGAACACAACGCTGGGCAGGTCCCAGTGCCGACAAAGGAGTAGGAGAAGCAATGTCCAAGTTGAAGACAACGTCAGCACTGGCGGCCGCCCTGGGAGCCGTCCTGCTGGCCACAGGTTGCGCCGGGCTGGACACCGGTACCGGGACGCAGTCCACGGCACCGGGTGGTTCCTCATCGGGGCAGGCCATTCCGGCCGCCTGCGAGGGAGAGAACCCCTACCTGGCTGTCGCCCTGCCCAACCTCACCAACCCGTACTACGTTGCGATGAAGGCCGGCTTCGAGGACGAGGGCGCCAAGGCCGGCTTCGACGTGGAGGTCCAGGTGGCGGGCGACGACGACGCCGCCCAGCTCAGCCAGGTGCAGGCGATGCTGCAGAAGAACCCGTGTGCGCTGGCGCTCAACGCCGTCAAGTCCGAGCCGGCGGCGGCGATCGTCCGTGAGGCCAACGCCAAGGGCGTCCCGGTCTTCACCGTCAACGTCACCCTCGACGCGGACGCGCTGAAGGCGCAGAACGCGACGATCATGCAGTACCTCGGCGCTGACAACTACGCCGGTGGCGTCCAGTCGGCCGAGCAGGTGCTGAAGGACCTGGGCGCCGATGCCGAGCTGAAGATCGGTTTCGTGTCGGAGCCGGACGAGGTTCCCGTCGTGGTGCGGGACCAGGGCTTCGAGGAGACCATCAAGCAGAACCCGAACGCCGAGGTGGTCGCCAAGGTCGACGGCAACGTGAAGCCCGACGACTCGCTGCGGGTCACTTCGGAGATGATGCAGGGCAATCCCGACATCAACGTCATCTTCGCCTCCACCGGTCCGGCCGCCTACGGCGCCCTCCAGGCTGTCGAGGGCATGGACGTGAAGGTGTACGGGTTCTGCGCCGCCGAGGAACCGCTCACCGACGCCTACCCGGGCTGCGTCGCCCAGGAGCCGGAGGACTACGGTCGCAGGGTCGTGCAGCAGATCGTGATCTGGAAGGACGGCGGAACAGTCGAGCCTGAGATCCTCCGGCCGCTGAAGTTGTTCGTCAAGCCCGAGACCCCTGGCCCCGGCTTCGTCGGCTGACGACAGTCCACCATCGGCAGACGAGGAGAGATGCCGTGAACGACCAGTCGCTGAGGGCGCTGGGGATACGCAAGCTGTTCGCGGGCGTGCCTGCACTGGACGGCGTCGACCTGACGGTCACTCCGGGACGGGTGATCGGCCTGGTCGGCCACAACGGTGCGGGCAAGTCAACCCTGCTCAAGGTGCTGTCGGGTGCCTACCAGCCCGACGGCGGCCAGTTGTTGATCGGGGAGCGACAGGTGTCCTTCAGCGGCCCGGCGGCTGCCATCGAGCACGGCATCTCGACCGTCTACCAGGAGTTGTCCCTGCTGCCGAACCTCACCGTGACCGAGAACACCTTCCTCGGCCGGGAGCTGCGCTCCCGCGGGGCCCTGGCCAAGAAGGCCATGCGTGAGCAGACCCAGGAGTTGCTGGAGCGCTTCGGCATCGAGGCACGGGCCGGCCACCGGGTGGGTGACTATCCGGTGGCCACCCGGCAACTCCTGGAGATCGCCATCGCCACCACCCGCCAGGCCCGGTTCCTGTTGCTGGACGAACCGACGACCAGCCTCGAGGGCGACCAGGTGGAGTCCCTGCTCGGCCTGGTCCGCCACCTGGCTGTGGCCGAAGGGCTCGGCATCGTGTTCATCAACCACAAGCTCGACGAGTTGCTCAAGGTCTCCGACGAGGTAGTCGCCCTGGTGGACGGCAGGGTCAGGATCCACAGCGAGACCGACCAGGTGGATCGCGCCGAGATCATCCGGGCGATCGCCGGCACCGATCTGGACGACGGCGAGGACGTCCCCCCGGCCGCTGACCTGATCACCGCGCCGGACGGGCACGGTGGGGTCGCGCTGGAGGTCCGCGGCCTGGTGACGAACGAG
>JAEYNS010000340.1 GCA_023412435.1 Actinomycetes bacterium
GAGCAGCAACGCGATGTACCAGGGCACGGGGCAGATCGACCAGCAGTTCGCCATCACCCGCGCCCGCGCCGCCGAGCTGCGCCGGGAGGTCCTGGTGGTGACGACCAGCGGGGTCTCGGGGTTGATCCGCCCCGACGGCAGCGTCGAGTTCAAGGTCGGGGAGCCCACAGGGGCCTTTGGGGCGGTCGAGTTGCCGCGCCGCACCGGGCTCACCCCGGCCGTGCAGGTGGCGCCGCTGATCGAGCTGACGCTGGCCCTGCTCACCCTCGTCCTGGCCGGGATCGGCCTGCTCCAGCAGGGACGCCGATTCCCCCCGGCTTGGCGCCGGCTGGCAGACTAGGGACGCCCCGAACGTCGGAGGATGGAGAAGCTGTGTCGCTCGACCGCGTGCTGGTCATCATCCCGACGTACAACGAGGCAGAGAACATCGGCCCCATCACCAGCCGGCTCCGCAGTGCGGTGCCCGCCGCCGAGATCCTCGTCGTGGACGACAACTCACCCGATGGCACCGGACGCCTGGCCGACGAACTGGCTGCCGGTGACCCGCACGTGCACGTGCTGCACCGGGCGGGCAAGGAGGGCCTCGGCGCCGCGTACCTGGCCGGCTTCGACTGGGGGCTGCAGCGCGGCTACGACGTCCTGGTCGAGCACGACGCCGACGGGTCACACCGTCCCGAGCAGCTGCCCCTCCTGCTGGAGCGGCTGCAGACCGCGGACGTCGTGAAGGGCTCGCGCTGGGTACCCGGCGGGCGGGTGGTGAACTGGCCGAAGTCGCGCGAGCTGCTCTCCCGTGGCGGCAACCTCTGGGTCAGGCTGTGGCTCGGCCTGCCGGTCTCGGACGCCACCGGCGGCTTCGCGGCGTGGCGAGCCGAGACGCTGCGCGGAATGGACCTCGCCGGGGTGCAGGCGGCGGGCTACGGCTTCCAGGTCGACCTGGCGTGGCGGGCGATCCGTAACGGCTTCACCGTCGCCGAGGTGCCGATCGAGTTCGCCGACCGACGTTTCGGAGACTCCAAGATGAGCCGGAAGATCGTCGCCGAGGCGATGTGGCTGACCACCAGGTGGGGGATCGCTCACCGGTGGTCGCAGCTGAAGGCGCTCTTCTCCCGGAAGGGGACGACGACATGATCCAGACAAGGCCGAACCCGAGAGCGCGCAGGCTGCTGCTGTGGGCGCTGGTGGGTGCTTTCGTGCTGATCCCCGTGATGGAGATCTGGACGCTGGTCACCGTCGGCGGCTGGCTCGGCCTGTGGCCCACGCTGGGGCTGCTGGTACTGGGCGGTGCGGTGGGCGCCTGGCTCACCCAGCGGGAGGGCCGTCGCGCCGGGCAGGCGCTGGTGGTCGCCTTCGGCGGAGGGCGGCTGCCGACCGGCAGGTTGGCCGACGCCGCGCTGGTGCTGGTCGGCGGCATCCTGCTGATGGTGCCCGGGTTCCTGACCGACCTGCTGGGCCTTGCCATGCTGTTGCCGGTGACCCGTCCTGTCGTCCGGCGGCTGATCGCCACCGTGTTGGCGCGCAATGCCGCCCGCGGCGGAGCCGATCCGATGGTGATCAGGGGCCAGACCGTCGAGCCCCCGCCGTCCGGCCCGATGGTGATCAGGGGTGAGGTCGAGGACCGTCCCTGACCGGCCTCAGCCCTTGCTCTTGTCGCCTTCGCCGCGGATCTCGTCGAGCCGTTCGGCGAGCAGTTCCTCGAGTTCCTCGATGGAGCGCCGCTCCCGCAGCATGTCCCAGTGGGTGCGCGGCGGCTTGGTCGCCTTGACCTCAGGCTCCACACCGTCGGTGCGGCGGGCCGGCTCACCGCAGCGAGGGCACTCCCATTCGGTGGGGAGCTCCGCCTCGGCGGCGAAGACCACCTCGAAGTGGTGGGCGTTGGGGCAGTCGAAGCCGATCTCCTGCCGGGGGGCGAGTTCCACGCCCTGGCCGTCGGCATAGCTCTTGGATCCGAGGCCCGAGCCCCGGAGTGCGCGATCCGCCATGGTGTTCTCCTGCCTGCGTTGCTGCCGCCAGTCGAGTCATCTCTACCGTAGTCGGGCGCGCAACCGGCGTCACCGGGGTCACGGGGGAGCGCCGCCCGAGGGGTCAGCTCACCGCATGGTGCGCGGGTTCGCGGACGGGGATCATCACGAGCAGACCGGCCAGCAGGATCAGCACGATCCCGAGGATCCCCCAGTAGGCGGTGTTCACCTCGCCCGTCAGGGACGCTCCCAGCCCCACCGACAGGCCGAACGCTGCGGGGGACAGGAAGGAGATCGCGCGACCGGTGGTGGCGTAGAGGCCGAAGATCTCACCTGCCCGCCCCTCGGGGATCAGCCGGGCGAGGAAGGACCGCGACGCCGACTGGGCCGGTCCCACGAACGCGGTCATCGCCATGCCGAGGGTCCAGAAGACGATCTGGCCGCGGTCGTGCAGCAGGAAGATGCCGAGGCCGAGGGCGACCAGGGCGCCCAGGGACAGCAGGATCACCTTCTTGGGACCGATCCGGTCGTCGACGTACCCGAACAGGATCGTGGAGACACCGGCGACGACGTTGGCGACGGCGCCGAACACGATCACGTCCCCGGGGGAGAAGCCGAAGGTGAGCGAGGCCAGCACGGCGCCGAACGCGAACACGCCCGACAGCCCGTCGCGGAACAGCGCGGAGGCGGCCAGGAAGAACACCGTGTGGGGGCTGGCGCGCCACAAGGTCGCGATCGAGGCGAACAGCAGCTTGTACGACCCGACCAGCCCGGCCCGTTCGGCCTTCCCGGTACGCGGGCGGTCCTTCAGCGAGAAGAAGGTCGGCAGCGTGAACACCAGGATCCACAGGCCGCACACCAGCATCGACGCCCTGATGTCGAGCCCGTCGGCGTCGGTGACCCCGAACACGCCGACCTCGGGAGAGATGAAGCCGAAGTACAGCACCAGCAGGGCGACGATGCCGCCCAGGTAGCCCATGCCCCAGCCGAAGCCCGACACCCGGCCGACATTGTCCTTGGTCGAGATGTCATCGATCAGGGAGTAGTAGTTGACGTTGGCCAACTCGCCGATGATCGACGCCACCCCGAGGATGCCGAGCCCGAGCCACAGGTAGTCCGGTGCCGGGCGGACGAAGAACAGCGCGGCGGCCAGCCCGGCGATCAGCCAGGTCTGCCAGCGCAGGTTGAACACGGTGCGTCCGGTGCGGTCGGAACGCTGGCCGAGCACCGGTGCGATCAGCGCCACGACGAGGCCGGCGATGCCCGTCGAGAGGGCCAGCGCCTGCGCCGTCTCGTTCTCGGGTCCGAAGGCCTTGCCGGTGATGTACACGCTGAAGACGAACGTGATGATGACCGTGTTGAGGGGCTGGGTGCCCCAGTCCCACATGGCCCACGCCCACACCTTGCGCGGCGGGCTGGGCTGCTTTCCCTCAAGGGCCGAGCCCTCGACCGGCAACGAGTCGGTCATTCGTGTCCTTCCCAGAGGTCCCGCCGGATCAGGACGGCCTTGAGGACGTCCGGTTCGTCGGTGACGATACCGTCCACCCCGAGGTCGATGAGCTGCTCCATCGTCGGCGCGTCGTTGATCGTCCACACGTGGACCCGGATCCCGTAGCGGTGCGCCGTCCGCACGAAGCGGGGCGTGACCAGGGTGAGACGGCCGTCCCAGAACCTCAGCGGTACCTGCGCGGCCCTGCCCACCACCAGTCGCGGCAGCAGCGGCAGGCCCACCCACAGCAGCAGCACTCCCCACCGGGTGAGGCCGGTCGCCACCCGCCGACCGACCAGCCGGCGGAAGGCTGTGATCCGCGCCAGCGAGAACGAACTGACGCAGACCCGGTCCTGCGCACCGGCCTGCGTGATCAGCGCGGCGAGCGGGGCGGTCGCGCCCGGAGCCTTGATGTCGAGGTTGAAGCGGGCGTTCGGGAAGGCGGCGAACAGCTCGGCGAGGCGGGGGATCGGGTCGGTGCCGCCGATCCGGATCGCGTCGAGCTCGGCGGCGGTGTGCTCGGCGATCAGGCCGTGCCCGTCGGTGACCCGTTCCAGGGACTCGTCGTGAAAGGCGACCAGCACCCCGTCCGCGGTGGCGTGCACGTCGGTCTCCAGATAGCGGTACCCCGTGGCGACGGCCCGCTGGAAGGCGGTCAGCGAGTTCTCACCCACCCCCGGCCAGTCGCCGCCCCGGTGCGCGAAGGCCTGGAAGTCGGTGTCGAAGTACGGGAAGCGCGGTTCGCTGGGATGCAGCGCCGGTGCCGGTGTCACCCCGCGCACTCTACCCACGCAGTCTTGCCGTATGTCAGCCCGTGGCGGGGGGCGTCCGCTACGCAAGAATGTCCGCCGTGACTACCATCTTGAGCATCCAGTCCTCGGTCGCCTACGGCCACGTGGGCAACAGCGCCGCGACCTTCCCGCTGATGCGGCTGGGCGTGGAGGTGTGGCCGGTGCTGACCGTCCACTTCTCCAACCACACCGGCTACGGGGCCTGGCGGGGCCCGTTGCTGGCCGCCTCCGACGTCGCGGACGTGGTCCGGGGCATCGACGAGCGCGGGGTCCTGAACCGGGTCGACGCGGTGCTGTCGGGCTACCAGGGCGGCGAGGCGGTGGGGGCGGAGATCCTCAACGCGGTGGCGCTGGTCAAGCAGCGCAACCCGTCCGCGATCTACTGCTGCGACCCGGTGATGGGCGATGTCGGGCGCGGCTTCTACGTCCGTCCGGGGATCCCCGAGTTCATGCGGGACGCTGTGGTACCGGCGGCCCAGATCGTGACCCCGAACCAGTTCGAGCTGGACTTCCTGACCGGACGGCAGACCCGCACCCTCGACGACCTGCTGGAGGCCGCACACGCCCTGCGGGCGACCGGTCCCGAGGTGGTGCTGGTGACCAGCGCGATCCTCGAGGGCAGCGACCCGGGGAGCGTCCTGATGCTGGTGGTGGACGGGACCGGCGCCTGGACGGTCACCACGCCGCTGCTGGACCGCACCTTCACCGGGTCGGGCGACATCACCGCGGCGATCTTCCTCGCCCACTACCTGCGCAGCGGGAGCCCGGCCTCGGCGCTGGAGAACACCGCGGGGGCCGTCTACTCGGTGCTGAAGGCGACCGCCGAGGGCGAGTCGTCCGAGTTGGCGCTGGTGGCGGCGCAGGACGACCTGGTCCAGCCGTCCCACACCTTCCGCGCCGTCAGTCTTTGAAGACCTCGATCCGGGCGCCGAGGGCGTTCAGCCGGTTCGGCAGGTCCTCGTAGCCGCGGTTGATCACGTAGACGTCACGCAGCACGCTGGTGCCGCGGGCGGCGAGGGCGGCCAGCAGCAGGCAGACGGCCGGACGCAGTGCCTGCGGGCAGACCAGTTCCTGTCCCCGCCAGCGGGTGGGTCCGCTGACCACGATCCGGTGCGGGTCGAGCAACTGGACGTCGGCGCCCAGCTTGGTGAGGTCGACCAGGTGGATCGCCCGGTTCTCGTACACCCAGTCGTGAATCAGGGTGCGGCCCTCAGCCGCGGCGGCGATCACCGCGAAGAACGGCAGGTTGTCGATGTTGAGGCCCGGGAACGGCAGGGCGTGGATCTTGTCCGCCGCCGCGTGCAGGTCCGAGGGCAGGGCGGTGATGTCGACCAGCCGGGTGCGTCCGTTCGCCGCGGCGTACTCGGGTGAGAGCCGGTAGCGAAGACCCATCTCCTCAAGGATCGCCAACTCGATGTCGAGGAACTCGATCGGCGCCCGTGTGATCGTCAGCTCGCTGCGGGTCACGATCGCGGCGGTGAGCAGGCTCATGGCCTCGATCGGGTCCTCCGACGGGGCGAACTCGATGTCCTTGTCGATCCGGTCCAGGCCGATCACCCGCAACGTGGTGGTGCCGATGCCGTCGATCTGGACGCCGAGTTCCTGCAGGAAGAAGCACAGGTCCTGGACCATGTAGTTGGCACTGGCGTTGCGGATCGTGGTCCGGCCGGGGAACTGGGCGGCTGCCATCAGGACGTTCTCGGTGACGGTGTCGCCGCGCTCGATGAGGGTGATGGTGCGCTCCTCGCCGCCGAGACGGTGCACCTTGGCCCGGTAGAAGCCCTGGGTGGCGCGCACCTCGAGGCCGAAGTGGCGCAGCGCGTGCAGGTGGGGGGTGATCGTCCGTGCCCCGAGGTTGCAGCCACCGGCGTACGGCAGGTCGAACCTCTCCTCGTCGTGCAGCAGCGGGCCGAGGAACATGATGATCGAGCGGGTGCGGCGGGCGGCGGCCGCGTCCATGGCGGACAGGTTCAGGTGGGTGGGCCGGATCAGCTCGAGCTGCGACCGGTCGTCCGACCAGGTGGCCTGCACGCCGATGCTGGTCAGCACCTCGATGAGGCGGTTGACCTCCTCGATCTGGGCGATGCCCTGCAGCACGGTGCGTCCGTGGTTGAGCAGGGCGGCGCACATCAGGGCGACGGCAGCGTTCTTCGACGACCGGACGGCGATCGATCCCCGCAGCGTGGTGGGGCCCTCGACCCGGAAGTGGGTGGGCCCGCTCGGGCCGGCGCTGATCAGCGGGCTCTCCAGGGCGTGGGCGATCCGGTTGATCATCTCGAGGCTGAGGTTCTGGCCCCCCGATTCGATCCGGTGGATCGCGCTCTGACTGGTGCCCAGTTCGGTCGCCAGCTGTTGCTGGGTGAGGCCGCGTTGCTTGCGCGCGTCGCGGATCAGGGTGCCGATGCTGCTGGGGAGGAGGTCTGCCACCACACGACCATATCTCACATGAGAGATGAACGCAGCCTTGAGGGGGTTGCCATAGAGTGTGGCCCATGACCACACACTTCGACGTCGTCGTGCTGGGCGCCGGCCCCGGGGGGTACGTAGCCGCGATCCGTGCCGCTCAGCTGGGCCTTTCAGTCGCCATCATCGAGAAGCAGTGGTGGGGCGGCGTGTGCCTCAATGTGGGCTGCATCCCGACCAAGGCGTTGCTGCGCAACGCCGAGTTGGCGCACATCTTCACGGCGGAGGCAGACCTGTTCGGGATCGAGGGAGAGGTCACCTTCAACTACGCCAAGGCGTTCTCGCGCAGTCGCCAGGTCTCCGACCGGATGGTCAAGGGCGTCCACTTCCTGATGCGGAAGAACAAGATCACCGAGCTCAACGGTTGGGGCAGCTTCGTCGACGCGAAGACGATCGAGGTCACCGGTGAGTCGGGCGAGAAGCAGACGGTCACCTTCGACAACTGCATCATCGCGGCCGGCGCCACCACCAAGCTGCTGCCCGGCACCCAGGTCTCCGAGCGGGTCTACACCTACGAGGAGCAGATCCTCTCCGACCAAATCCCCGGGTCGATAGTGATCTGCGGCGCGGGGGCCATCGGCACCGAGTTCGCCTACGTGCTCGCCAACTACGGCAGCAAGGTCACCATCGTCGAGTACCTCGACCGGATGGTGCCGAATGAGGACGCCGAAGTGTCGGCGGAACTGGCCAAGGCCTACAAGAAGCTGGGCATCCAGGTTCTCACCGCCACCAAGGTGGAGAAGATCGAGGAGACCGCGGACGGCGTCAAGGTGACGGTCAGCCCTGCCACCGGCGGCGAGGCGCGGGTGCTGGAGGCGGACAGCGTCCTGCAGTCGCTCGGCTTCGCACCCCGCACCACCGGCTACGGCCTGGAGAACACCGGCGTCGAGCTCACCGAGCGCGGCGCCATCGCGATCGACGACTTCATGCGGACCAACGTGCCGGGAATCTACGCGATCGGCGACGTCACGATGAAGCTGATGCTGGCCCACACCGCCGAGGCGCAGGGCGTCGTGGCCGCCGAGACCATCGCCGGCGCCGAGACGATGCCGATCAACTACGACATGATCCCGCGGGCCACCTACTGCCAGCCGCAGATCGGTTCCTTCGGCTACACCGAGGAGCAGGCCAAGGCCAAGGGCTATGAGGTCAAGGTCGCGAAGTTCCCGTTCTCGGCCAACGGCAAGGCCCACGGGCTGGGCGACGCCACCGGCTTCGTCAAGGTCGTCGCCGACGCCCGTTACAACGAGATCCTCGGTGCCCACATGATCGGGCCGGACGTCTCCGAGTTGCTCCCCGAACTCACCCTGGCCCAGCAGTGGGACCTGACCGCCGACGAGGTGGGACGCAACATCCACGCCCACCCGAGCCTGTCCGAGGCACTGAAGGAGGCCGTCGAGGGAATCGCCGGCCACATGATCAACCTGTGAGGCAGCCATGGCCGACCTCTACCTGAGCGGCGACCCGGTCGCCGACCAACTGCTGTCCACCGACCCCAACGCGCTGCTGATCGGCATGTTGCTCGACCAGCAGGTTCCGATGGAGAAAGCCTTCTCCGGGCCGGCGGTGATCGCCTCCCGGATGGGCGGACGGCTGGACGTTGCGGCGATCGCGGCGGCGGACGCCGACGACTTCGTCGCGCTCTGCTCGCAGCCGCCGGCGATCCACCGGTTCCCGCGGTCGATGGCCGAACGCGTCCAGGCGCTGTGCCAGGAACTGGTGGACAAATGGGAGGGGCAGGCGTCCAACCTGTTCGCCGCCGCCCGCACCGGCACCGAGCTGCGCGGGCTGCTTGAGGCGCTGCCCGGGTTCGGCGCCGCCAAGGCGCAGATCTTCGTGGCACTGCTCGGCAAGCAGTACGGCATCACGCCGCCGGGCTGGCAGGAGGCTGCCGGCGAGTTCGGCCAGGACGGCTACCGCTCGGTGGCCGACATCACCGACCGCGACTCTCTGCTGAAGGTGCGCGCCACCAAGCAGGCGGCGAAGGCGGCGGCCAAGGCGACCAGACAGGCCTGAGGCTGAAGCGCCCGGGGTCCGTCAGCGGGGGAGTCGCCCGACGACCGCGCGCGGGAGCCCTGCCAGGTCGGGGATCGTGCGCACCTGGCTGAAGCCGGCGGCGATCGCCAGGTCGCGGACGGCCGCGTCCTGCACCTCCGCATGCTCCATGACGAGCAGCCCGCCGGCGCGCAGCAGTCGCCGGGCCGCGGCGATCACGGCGCGGGGGACGTCGAGACCGTCCGGCCCGCCACCGTAGAGGGCCAGGTCGGGATCGTGGTCGCGGACCTCGGGCTCGACGGGGACCGCGTCGGGTGGGATGTAGGGCGGGTTGCTCACCACCACGTCGACGGGGCGTCGAGGTCGGCCAGCAGCCCGGGCTCGCGGACGTCGGCCTGCTCCAGCCGGAGCGCGCCCACCCCGGCCGCGAGCGCGTTCTTCCTGGTCAGCGCCACCGCGGCGAGCGAGAGGTCGACGGCGACCACCTGCGACGCGGGCACCTCGGTGGCGACCGAGACCGCGATCCCGCCGGCCCCGCAGCAC
>JAEYNS010000346.1 GCA_023412435.1 Actinomycetes bacterium
TGGACGCCTTCGCCGCTCCGCGTCGCGGTCATCTGGCGCCGATACCGACACGGCTTGAGCAGGCCAGCGACGAGCAGCGGCGTGGCGCCGAGCGGGTGCTGATCGACGACGCCAAGCGGCTCTCACCCAAGGATCTGGAGACGCGAGCGCGCCGGATCACGGAACTCCACGAGCCGACAGAAGCGGTGGACGCACGCGAGGACGCCCTGCTCGTCGAGCGCGAGGCGCGGGCGCGGCAGCGGGCATCGCTGGCGATGTGGGACAACCGCGACGGCACCTGGTCGGGGCGCTTCGTCCTACCGGAACTGCAGGCACGCATCCTGAAGACGGTGGTGGACGCCTTCGCCGCTCCGCGTCGCGGTCATCTGGCGCCGATACCGACACGGCTTGAGCAGGCCAGGGCGGAAGCGGGGCAGGACAAGCCCTACGACCGCAAGGCGGGGGAGGCCCTGATGGCGCTGGTCGAGCACCTGCCGGCCGATGGCTTGCCGACCACCGGGGGAACACCGGTCCGGATCATCGTGACCATCGAGGAGGCCAAGCTCAGGTCGGCCACCGCGGCCGCGACGCTGGCCACCGGGGAACGGCTCTCCGCCGGCGAACTCCGTCGGCTCGCCTGCAGCCACGGGCTCCTGCCGGCCGTGCTCGGCGGCGCCAGCATCCCCACCGACCTCGGGCGCAGCCAGCGGCTGTTCACCGCTCACCAGCGGGACGCGCTGGCAGGCATGGACGGCGGCTGCGTGGCCCCCGGCTGCGACCGTCCGCCGGCCTGGTGTGAGGCTCATCACGGCGGCCTGCCCTTCGCCGAAGGGGGGAAGACCGATCTCGCGGAGGGCTACCTATTGTGCTCGGGCCACCACCACGAGGCGCACCGTCGACGATGGCGCTTCCGTCGGGCACCGGACGGCCGGGCCGAGGTCGACAGCGGAAGCGGCTGGCAGCGCAACCACCGCTACCGACCGTGATGGGAGATGCCGCGGACTGGTCCGCCACTGGCGCGCCCCCGCGGTGGCGCGTGGGCGGTCGAGAAGCTCGGGCTGCGGGGCGAGGCTGCCGCCGTGCGCCCGCGGCGGGTGTGGGCGGTCGAAAAGCTCGGGCTGCCGGGCGGCGGCCGTGCTCCCGCGGTGGGTGTGGGCGGTCGAGAAGCTCGGCTCGGGATGCCGGACGAGGCTACGGCCGTGCGCCCCCGGCGGGGTGTGGGCGGTCGAGGAGCTGCGCGAGGCGGCGGGGGTGATGGATCCCCGAGCTCGCCTCCCACCACACCGGGGCCGCTTGGCGAGCGAGCGCCGATGGAGGAGGCGAACGCGCGGAACGAACTCGCGACAGTGCCGGACGCGGGTGGGTTGGGGGCCAGCTCGCGGGCGGCGCGCAGCGGGTTCGGCGTGTGAAAGACTCGGGGTAGTCCCCCCGACGGCTATCGCCGGCCCTCCTGGACGCGTCCTTGAGGGGTAGGGGAGCGGTATGCGAACCGACGCTGGGAGTGCTGATGTCCGAACACCCGACAGCTGAATCACCCCGGGTCGCCGCGGTCGTCGTGATGGCCGCCGGCGCCGGAACGCGGATGAAGTCCGCCGTCCCCAAGGTGCTCCACAAGCTCGCCGGCCGCTCGATGGTCTCCTACGCGGTGGACGCGGCCAGCGCGCTCGAACCCGACCACCTCGTCGTGGTCGTCGGCCATGGCCGCGAGCAGGTCGAGGCGCACCTGGCCGACGTCGCCCCGCAGGCCACGGTGGCGCTCCAGCCCGAGGCGCGTGGCACCGGCGACGCCGTCCGCTGCGGGCTCGCCGCGCTGCCGGGGGTCACCGGCGAGATCGTGGTGACCAGCGGCGACGTTCCGCTGCTGACCGGCGAGACGCTCAGCGGCCTGGTCACCGCCCACCGCTCCCAGGGCAACGCTGTCACCATCCTCACCGCCGTCCTGCCCGACCCCACCGGCTACGGCCGGATCGTCCGCGAGGGCGAGGCCGTGAACCGGATCGTCGAGCAGAAGGACGCCTCCGCCGCGGAAACCGCGATCACCGAGATCAATGCCGGGATCTACGTCTTCGACGCGGCGCTGCTGGCAGCGGGCCTGGCCGGCCTCGAGTCCGCCAACGCCCAGGGCGAGCTCTACCTCACCGACGTCGTGGGGCATGCCGTCGCGGGCGGCCACCGGGTCGGCGCCCACGTCCTCGAGGACCACCTGCAGACCGAGGGTGTCAACGACCGGATCCAGCTCTCCGCGCTGTCGGCCGAACTCAACCGCCGGATCCTTCGCCGCTGGATGGCCGAGGGCGTCACCGTCATCGACCCTGCCACGACCTGGATCCACGACGGGGTCGACCTCGCCCAGGACGTGACGCTGCTTCCGAACACCTCGCTCGAGGGCGCCACCACCGTGGAGCGTGGGGCGACCATCGGTCCCGACACCACGCTGGTCGACGTCGAGGTGGGCGAGAACGCCGTCGTGACCCGCACCCACGCCGAACTCGCCGTGATCGGCGCCGGCGCCACGGTCGGACCGTTCTCCTACCTGCGCCCCGGCACCGAACTGGGCACCAAGGGAAAGATCGGCGCGTTCGTCGAGACCAAGAAGGCGATCATCGGCGACGGCGCCAAGGTGCCGCACCTCACCTACTGCGGCGACGCCGTGGTGGGGGAGGGCGCAAATATCGGTGCCGGCACGATCTTCGCCAACTACGACGGGGTGACCAAGAGCACCACCACCGTCGGCAGGCACTCCTTCGTGGGCAGCGACTCCGTCCTCGTCGCACCAGTCCACATCGCCGACGGGGCCTACGTCGCCGCGGGTTCCACGGTCACCGTCGACGTCGGGCCGGGCGAACTCGCGGTCGCCCGCGGTCACCAGCGCAACATCGCCGGCTGGGTGGCGCGCCGCCGCGCCGGAACCGCCACCGACGACGCCGCCCGGGCAGCCCAGGGGACGGAAGCCGGGGAGAAGATCCCGCCAGAAGGGACTACCCTGAGCGCAGCACAGCGCCAGGAGGAGGCCGAGTGAGCGGGATCAAGCGGCCCACCGAGAAGCACCTGATGGTGTGCACCGGTCGGGCCTTCCCCGAACTCGCCCAGGATGTGGCAGAGCGCCTCGGGGTCGACCTGGTGCCGACCCGGCTGCTCACCTACGCCAACTCCGAGATCTACGTCAGGTTCGAGGAGTCGGTCCGGGGTGCGGACGCGTTCGTGATCCAGAGCCACCCCGCTCCCGTCAACGAGTGGCTGATGGAGCAACTGATCATGGTGGACGCCCTCAAGCGGGCCTCCGCGAAGCGGATCACCGTGATCTCGCCGTTCTACCCCTACGGTCGCCAGGACAAGAAGCACGCCGGACGCGAACCGGTCTCGGCGCGCCTGGTCGCCGACCTGTACAAGACCGCCGGCGCGAACCGGCTGATGTCGATCGACCTGCACGCCGCCCAGATCCAGGGCTTCTTCGACGGTCCCGTCGACCACCTGCTGGCGCTGCCCGTGCTGCACGAATACGTCGCCTCGAAATACGACATCAGCGAGATCACCGTCGTCTCCCCGGACGCGGGCCGGGTCAGGCTGGCCGACATGTGGTCGGATCGGCTGGGCAGCCCGCTGGCGATCATCCACAAGCGGCGCGACCCCAACCGCGCCAACGAGGTGGCGGTCGGCGAGGTCGTCGGTGACGTCGAGGGCCGGATGTGCCTGCTGGTCGACGACATGATCGACACCGCCGGCACGATCTGCCAGGCCGCCGACGCGCTGGTGAAGCACGGCGCCAAGGGTGTGATCGCCGCCGCCACCCACCCCGTGCTGTCGGGACCGGCTGTGGAGCGACTCAACGCCGCCCCCTTCTCGGAGGTCATCGTCACCAACACGCTGCCGCTGTCGGAGGCCGTGAACATCCCCAAGCTGACCGTGCTGTCGATGGCGCCGCTGATCGCGCAGGCCATCCGCGCGGTCTTCGAGGACGGCTCGGTGGCGTCCCTGTTCGACGGCAGCGGCGCCTCCTCGCTCGGCGACGAGAGCTGACGCGATTCGCGCCTGTGCGGGCACCCCGGTAGGCTGGGGTCGTTACCTCGGCGAGGGGCTGGGTATGCCCGTGATCGACAAGGTCCTCCCTTGCTGAGCCGTGTGAACGTCCAAGGTTGAGGAGTTACTGGAAGTGTCAGAGAACAAGATCGCTGCAGCCACGCGCAACGAGTTCGGCAAGGGCGCGGCGCGTCGGGCACGGCGTGAGGGCCTGGTGCCCGCGGTCATCTACGGCCACGGGACCGATCCGGTCCATGTCTCGCTGCCCGGCCACGAGGTGCTGCTCGCGCTGCGTGTCGCCAACGCCCTGCTGAGCCTGTCGATCGACGGCGGCAAGGAGATCCTCGCCCTGCCCAAGCAGGTGCAGCGCAACCCGATCAGGGGCAGCATCGAGCACCTCGACCTCGTCATCGTCAAGCGGGGCGAGAAGGTCACCGTCGAGGTGCCGCTGATCGTCCACGGCGAGGAGAAGCTCGACGGCCTGGTCATGATGGACCAGCAGACCATCGCCCTCGAGGCCGAGGCCACCCACATTCCCGCCTCGATCGAGATCTCGGTCGCCGACCTCAGCATCGGCGACACCATCACCGCCAGTGACCTGGTGCTGCCGCAGGGCGCCGTCTTCCACGGCTCGCCCGACGACCTGATCCTCAGCATCGCCGAGCCGCGCGCCGCCGAGCCCGCCGCGGGCGAGGAGACCGAGGCCGCCGAGGGCGCCGCAGAGCCCGAGACTGCCGACGAGGCCTGACGGCTCGCTCGATGGGCACATGGCTCGTGGTCGGGCTCGGTAATCCGGGCCCGGCCTACGCCGCTCACCGGCACAACGCCGGTTATCGCGTGGTCGACGCGCTGGCGGGCCAGGCCGGCGTCCGGTTCAGCCACTCGCTGCGGCTCTCCGCCGACGTCTGCCGCACCCGGATCACGTCGTCCGGCCAGCTCGGCGGGGTGGGAGCAGAGGCCGACGCCGTCGTCCTGCTGAAGTCGCGCACCTACATGAACGACTCGGGCCGGGCCGTCGCCAAGGCGGTCAAGTACTTCGATGTGGAGCCCGACTTCCTGGTCGCCGTCCATGACGAGATCGACCTCGAGCCGGGCCGGATCCGGGTCAAGTTCGGCGGCGGCGACAACGGCCACAACGGCCTGAAGTCGATCCGTCGCAGCCTCGGCACCGGCGACTACTACCGGGTGCGGATCGGCGTCGGCCGTCCCACCGGCAGCCAGCCGCCCGCCGACTACCTGCTCTCCCCGGTGTCGCCCTCCCAGCGCGAGGGCTACGAGGTCGACCTCGCCAGGGCCGCCGACGCCGTGGTCTCGCTGCTCACCAGCGGGCTGGAACTGACCCAGAGCCGCTTCAACTCCTGACGCTCGCCGGATTGTGCGGCGCAGTAAGGTGGCCCGGTGCGCATGGCGGGTCTGGTAGAGCTGTTCTCGACCGATCCGGCCGTCTCCTCCTGTCTGGACGCGGCGGCTTCCGGCGTCCCGGCCCTCGACATCACGGTGGTGGACGCCGCCCGGCCGCTGCTGGCGGCGGCGCTCGCCGGCCGGTCGGAGGCGCCGCTGCTGCTGGTCACCTCCACCTTCCGGGAGGCCGAGGCCGCCACCACGATCCTCGGCTCGCTGCTCAGCCCGGACGACGTGGCGTACTACCCGGCCTGGGAGACGCTGCCCCACGAGCGGCTCAGTCCCCGATCCGACACGGTCGGGCGGCGGCTGCAGGTGCTGCGCCGGCTGCTCGGCAACGACCAGCTGCCGACCCCCCGCGTCGTGGTGGCGCCGGTCAGGGCGATCCTGCAGCCGCAGGTGGTCGGGCTCGGCGAGCTGCTGCCGGTGAGGCTGGTGGCGGGCGAGGACTACGACATCGGCGAGGTGGCACGTGCCCTGGTGGCGGCCGCCTACCTCAGGGTCGACCTGGTCGCGCGGCGCGGCGAGTTCTGCGTCCGCGGTGGGGTCGTGGACGTCATCCCGCCCACCTCCGCGCACCCGGTGCGGATCGACTTCTTCGGGGACACCAACGAGGAGAT
>JAEYNS010000031.1 GCA_023412435.1 Actinomycetes bacterium
ACGCTATCGTGCCCCGGCGACAGCAGGCGACCCGGTCCGTCGATTCGCCAGCCGGGCTCGGCCGTCCGTCCGATACTTGAGGAGTGACGGTGGCGACCGGAACGCGCCGCGATGTCGCGGCGATCCTCGCGCGTCGGCACGACAACGGTGCCGACCACTGGACGATGCCCGACCGGAAGCTCGCCAAGGGCGGGGCGTTCAGCACCCTGGGCGCCGTCCGGCTGCTCGCCGAGCTCGGGGTCGGGCCCTCCCACCCCGACCTGGCCGACGCGATCGAGCTGATCTGGGACGCCTGGCGCGAGGACGGCAGGTTCCGGCTCGCTCCGTCCGGCGCCATCTACCCCTGCCAGACCGCGCACGCCGCCAGCACGCTGGCCCGGCTCGGGCTGGCCGGTGACCCCCGGCTGGGGGTCACGTTCCAGCACCTGCTGGCCATCCAGCACCGCGACGGCGGCTGGCGGTGCGCGAAGTTCAGCTACGGACGGGGCCCGGAGACCGAGTTCTCCAACCCGGGACCGACCCTGCTGGCACTGGACGGGTTCCGGTTCCCGGGGGCGGCTCCCGGTGGACCGGCGCTGGACCGGGCGGTCGGTTTCCTGCTCGACCACTGGGTGAGCCGCGCCCCGCTGGGACCCTGCCACTACGGGATCGGGAGCCTGTTCCTGCAGGTGGGCTACCCGTTCGGCGACTACAACCTCTTCTACTGGCTGCACGTGCTGTCCAGCTACGAGCGCGCTCGCCGCGACCCACGGTTCCTTGAGGCGCTGGGCGTGCTGGAGGGCAACCTGGTCGACGGACAGGTAGTGCCGCAGCGGGTGAACCGCGCGCTGACGGGACTCGAGTTCTGTCGCAAGGGGGTGCCGAGCGAGCTGGCGACCCGGCGCTACCACGAGATCCTCGCCAATCTCGGCCGGACCGCTGCGGGGTGAGCCGGGAGTCTTTCCGGGCGGCGCGGTGTTGAGGGGGCAGGTGGCCTTCCCCACCCGTCATCGTGAAGGAGCAGCTGTGTCCGAGCCCGTCATCACCGACAATCCGGCCGCCGGCCGGTTCGAGGCCCACCTCGACGGCAGCCTCGCCGGCTACGCCGAGTACCAGCTGACCAACGACCTGATGGTGTTCACCCACACCGAGGTCGACCCGGCCTTCGAGGGGCGCGGGATCGGCTCGGCGATCGCCCGGCACGCCCTTGACTCGCTGCGGGCCGACGGCTCACGCAAGGCCCTGGCGGTCTGCCCGTTCATCAAGGGCTGGATCCAGCGGCACCCCGAGTACCTCGCCGTCACCTACGGGGTGCGCGCCTCGACTGCCGACTGACCGCCTACGGGTGCGGCTCGGGAGAGCACGCGGTCACCCGGGTGGTGTCGGGCAGGGCCGCTAGCCTGCGTCCATGACCATCAGCGTGACGCTGCGTCCGGCCCGGCAGGCCGATCTCGAGGTGCTGTTCGCGAACCAGGCCGATCCCGCCTCGGGCGCGATGGCTGGCGTACCGACCCGCGACCGGGAGACCTTCCTCGCCCACCAGGCGAGGGTCGACGCGAACCCCGAGACGGTGCGTCGGGTGATCGTGCTGGAGGACGGCCGGGTGGCCGGCGACATCGCCACCTGGCGCGACGCGGACGGAGCCCGGGTGGTCGGCTACCGGATCGGCCGCGAGTTCTGGGGCCTGGGGGTGGCCAGCGCCGCCCTGCCGCTGTTCCTCGGCGAGATCACCGCGCGTCCGCTGTACGCCCACGTTCTGCCGGCCAACAGCCGATCGATCCGGGTGCTGGAGAAGGCGGGCTTCGTCCGGCTGCCGGCCGACGACCCGCACAACGACGATCCGGACACCCTCGCCTACGCGTTGCGGTAGGGATCAGCCGGCGGGTTTTCGTGCCCGGGCAGACTGGGGACATGGCGATCGGCGAACCCTGGGACGCACTGTGGTGATCGACGTGCAGCGCCGCTTGGGCCTGCTGCTGCGGGAGCGGGTCGCCGGCTCCGAGGCAGCCGAGCGCGCGTCCCGGATCTGGGGCAAGCCCGGCCCACGATGGTTCGCGAAGGGTGACCCGATCTGGCGGGTCCATCTGGACGCCTCGATGTTCGTGGGTGGCCTGACCGCCCTGCTGCTGCAGTCGCTGCACCCGCAGGCGATGGCCGGTGTGGCGGGCCACAGCGGCTACAAATCCGACCCGTGGGGCAGGCTGCAGCGCACCAGCCACTACATCGCCATGACCACCTACGGCACCATCCCCGACGCCGAGGCTGCGATCGCCGCCGTCCGCGCTGTGCATGAGCGGGTCCGCGGCCGCGACGACAGGGGTGTCCCCTACCGTGCCTCTGACCCCCACCTGCTGGCCTGGGTGCACCTCGCCGAGGCGGACAGCTTCCTGCGCGCCCACCAGGAGTTCGGGGCGGCGCCGCTCAGCCAGACCGAGGCGGACACCTACGTCGCCCAGGCCGGGGTGCCCGCCGCCCTGCTCGGTGTGCTGGACCCACCGTCGAGCGTCGCGGAGTTGGAGGCTCGACTGGCGCGGTACCGGCACGAGCTCCGCGCCAGCCCTGCCGCACGCGAGGCCGCCCGCTTCCTGCTGTACGAACCTCCGCTGCCCCTGCTCGCCCGGCCCGGCTACGGCACCCTCGCCGCGGGCGCGGTCTCGCTGCTGCCGGAGTGGGCGAGGGAGGAGCTGCAGCTGAACCTTCCCGGCGGCCTGACCGAGGCGATCGGGCGTCCACTCGGCTAGCTCTCGGTCGGCGTCGTCCGGTGGGGGCTGGCGGCGGTTCCCGACGACCGGCGCTGAACCGAGGCGTCGTCTGGTTCGCTACGAACCTGGGGTTATGGGCCGCGCCGGGAACCCGGTCCCCGCGGTTCGCTACAAGTTCGGGGTTATCGAGCCATCAGGCGAGCTGATAACCCCAAGTTCGTAGCGAGAGCGACGTGAGCGCGTGCCCGAGCGCACCGTAACCGCAATGTCGGCGCGAGACCGGCTGCACGGTTCGCAGGACTGGAGGGTGACGAGAAGGTGCAGTTCGAGGGCAAAGGTGTGGGTGGGCCTAACTGGACTTGAACCAGTGACCTCCGCCTTATCAGGGCGGCGCTCTAACCGTCTGAGCTATAGGCCCGCAGTGCTCACGCACCGAGGCGCAACGTTACCGCGACCCGCCGCACCGGCTCAAATCGTGGGTCCGCACGCCGACCGGGGGGTCAGTCCTCGGCCAGGGTCACCTCGAGGCCGCCGAGGATGTTGGCCGAGAGGTTGTACAGGAACGCGGCGATGGTGCCGAGCGCGGTCATCAGCACCACGTTGATCACGGCGATCAGCGCACCGATGCCGAGGACCTTGTTCATGCTGATGTAGTCCTCGATCCGCCACGGGCTGGTGTCGTTCGGGCTGGAGACAAGGTCGGTCACGACCTCGTTGATCGCCGCGAACACCCCGGACGATTCCACGATCGTCCAGACCATGTAGATGGCGACCCAGAACATCACACCGAAGGCGATGGAGAACAGGAACACCGTCTTCATCACCGACCACGGGTCAAGCCGCGAGAGTCGCAGCCGCGCCTTACGGGTGCGCCGCGCACCCTTGCGCCTGGCCGGCTTGAGGACGGCGTCGACGGCGGGCTCGACCGCGGGCGGGGGCGAGGCGGCCGGGGTGGTCAGGGTCGGCTCGTACTCAGGACCCGGGCGGTTGGACGGGATCACCGGCGAAGTCGGCGCAGCCGGAGACGGGCCGTTCCCCGGGACCGGAGGGATCCGGACGACGGTGTCGTCCAGCCCGCGCTCCTGGGTCGGTGCGGCGGAGCCGTCGACCCGCCAGATGGAGGGGTCGACCACCCCCGACGTCCGTGCCGTCGCGGTTGGCTTCTCAGTCACCGTTCTCCTCCCTGGCCGGCTCACTGTCCTGCCGGCCTGGTTCGTCCGGTTCAACGGTACCTTGCCCGTTCAGCACCGGACCAGCTTCCCCGTCATCGGACGGGGACACCGGCGAGGCCGGCAGCGCCGCAGTGGACTCGGGGTTGAGCGCGATCACCGCCACGGCGTCGTCCTCGGCGACCCCGACGAACTTCACGCCCATCGTGTCGCGACCCTTGGCGGGCACCTCGGCCACACTCGACCGGATGATCTGGCCGCTCACCTTGATCGCGATGACCTCGTCGGACTCCTGCACCACCAGGCCGCCGACCAGCGACCCGCGGCCCTCGTTGAGTTTCATCGCCTTGATGCCGAGGCCGCCCCGGCCCTGCTGGCGGTACTCCGAGACCGCGGTCCGCTTGCCGAAGCCGCCATCGGTGACGGTGAACACGAACCTGTCGTCCTCGGGCATGTCGGAACCGATCACCGACATGCTCAGCAGCGCGTCACCCGGCCGGAACTTCATCCCGGTCACCCCGGAGGTCGCCCGTCCCATCGGACGCAGCTGCTCGTCGTCGGCTCCGAACCGGATCGCCTGGCCCTTGCGCGAGATCAGCAGAACGTCGTCTGTCGGGCTGCACAACGCAGCGCCGATCAGCTCGTCGTCCGGCTCGCGGAAGTTGACGGCGATCACGCCCGCCTGCCGCGGCGAGTCGTAGGACCGCAGCTCGGTCTTCTTGACCAGGCCGTTGCGGGTGGCCAGCAACAGGTACGGGGCGTCCTCGTAGCTGCGCAGCGTCATCACCTGGGCGATCCGCTCCTCTGGCAGGAAGGACAGCAGCCCCGCGACGTGCCCCCCGCGGGCGTCGCGCCCCGCCTCCGGCAACTGCCAGACCTTCGCGCGGTAGACCCTGCCCATGTTGGTGAAGAACAGGATCCAGTGGTGGTTGGTGGTCGCGAAAAGGTGCTCCACCTCGTCGTCGGCCCGCAGGGACGCGCCCCGCACACCCTTGCCGCCCCGCTTCTGGGTGCGGTACAGCGAGCTGGCGGTCCGCTTGGCGTAACCGCCGTGGGTGATCGTGACGATCATCTCGTCGTCGGGGATCAGGTCCTCGTCGGACAGGTCGCCGTCGGCCGCGATGATCCGGGTGCGCCGCTCGTCGCCGTACTTCTCGACGATCTCGGCGAGCTCCTCGGAGATGATCCGGCGCTGCCGCTCCGGCCGGGCCAGGATGTCCTTCAGGTCGGTGATCTGGGCCTCGATCTCGGCCAACCGATCGACGATCTGCTGGATCTCCATCGCGGCCAGCCGGCGCAGCTGCGTGTCGAGGATGTACATCGCCTGCTGGTCGTCGATCTCCAGCAGGCCCTTCAGGCCCTCGCGTGCGGTGTCGACGTCGCGGGAGGCACGGATCAGGGCCAGCACCTCGTCGAGCCGGTTCAGCGCCTTGACCAGGCCGCGCAACAGGTGCGCGCGGTCCTCGGCGGCCGCCAGCCGGAACGCGGTCCGGCGCTGGATGACCTGGATCTGGTGCTTCACCCAGTAGCTGATGAACTGGTCGAGCCGCAGCGTGCGGGGCACGTCGTCGACCAGGGCCAGCATGTTGCAGCCGAAGGTGTCCTGCAGCTGGGTGTGCTTGTACAGGTTGTTCATCACCACGCGCGGCTGGGCGTCCCGCTTCAGGACGATGACCAGGCGCTGGCCGGTCCGGCCCGACGAGTCGTCACGGATGTCGGCGATGCCGGTGAGCTTGCCCGTCTTGACCAGTTCGGCGATCTTCACCGCGTGGTTGTCCGGGTTGCACATGTACGGCAACTCGGTCACGACCAGGCTGGTGCGGCCCGCCTTGTCCTCTTCGATGTCGATGACCGCCCGCATCACCACCGAGCCGCGCCCGGTGCGGTAGGCGTCCTCGATCCCCTTGCGGCCCACGATCAGCGCGCCGAGCGGGAAGTCGGGGCCCTTGATCCGCTCCATGGCGGCCTCGAGCAGTTCCTCCTTGGTGGCTTCGGGGTGCTCCAGCGCCCACTGGACGGCGTCCGCCACCTCCCGCAGGTTGTGGGTCGGGATGTTGGTGGCCATGCCGACCGCGATACCGGTGGATCCGTTGACCAGCAGGTTCGGGAACCGGGCCGGCAGAACCGTCGGCTCGAGTTCCTTGTTGTCGTAGTTCGGCTTGAAGTAGACGGTCTCCTCGCCGATGTCGCGCACCATCTCCATGGCCAGCGGCGCCATCTTGCACTCGGTGTACCGCAGCGCCGCGGCCGGGTCGTTGCCCGGGGAGCCGAAGTTGCCCTGGCCGGTCACCAGCGGCGCCCGCATCACCCACGGCTGGGCGAGCCGCACCAGGGTGTCGTAGATCGCCGAGTCGCCGTGCGGGTGGTACAGGCCCATCACGTCGCCGACGATCCGGGAGCACTTGTTCCAGCCGCGGTCGGGCCGGTAGCCGCGGTCGTACATCGCGT